>NZ_JBTRXV010000032.1:0-42876 GCF_054608695.1 Thiomonas sp. | reverse complement strand
TGCCAGCGGCCTGAGGCCGGTGGCCATGGCCCGCGCCTGGCGGCAGGGGCGCTGCGCACCCGTGCGTCGCGGCCAAGCCGCCAACGCCTCATCCACCAACCCAAACACCACCCGCGCGTCGAGCGTGACTCCCCATGATCCGCATGCGTCTGACCCTGGAGTTGAACTACGAGGTCTTCGAGCCCGGTTGCGACTTCGTCTTCAATATCCACGCCGCCCACACCGAGCAGCAGCATGTGCTGGAGGAGACCCTGACGCTGAGCCAGAACATCCAGTTCAAGGTCGAGACCAACCCCGCCTCCGGCAATCGCGCCATGCGCCTGCGCGCGGCCGCAGGCCCTTTGCAAGTGCGCTACGGCGCCACGGTCGACCTGCAGCATCATGTCGCCGAACCCGGGCAGATCGAGGAAGTCGCGGTGGCGCAGTTGCCGGCGCGCGTGCTGGGCTACATCTACCCCAGCCGCTACTGTCAGTCGGACCGGCTGTACAAGCTGGCGCTGCGCGAATTCGGCCAGCTCAAGCCTGGCTACGGCCGCGCCATGGCGATACGCGACTGGGTGGAGCAGCACACGACCTTCGTGATGAACACCTCGAACTCCAACACCTCGGCGATCGACACGCTGGTCGCGACCGAAGGAGTGTGCCGCGACTTCGCCCACCTGATGATTGCGCTGTGCCGGGCCAGCAACATCCCGGCGCGCTTCACCACTGGCATCGACTACGGCGCCGACCCCGGCCTTGGCCCCACCGACTTCCACGCCTATGTCGAGGTCTATCTGGGCGGGCGCTGGTACATCTTCGACCCCTCGGGCACGGCCGTCCCCATGGGCTTCGTGCGCTTCGGCTCCGGGCGCGACGCGGCCGACGTGGCATTCGCCACCATCTTCGGTCCGGTCCGGTCGTCCGCGCCCATCATCACCATCGAAGCCATTGCCGGCGCCGACGGCCAGCTGATCCTCCCGCACCACAGGACCGAGGCGCTTTCAACGGATGATTGACCCACAACGCGCAGCACTGGCGCCTGGGTCGGCGACTCAGGCGCCAGTGCTGCGCGACCTCGGCTGGCGCGGCAAGAGGCGGGCGCGCCGCGCCTTGAAGCGAGGCTGCTCATGATCGAACCCCTGCTGCTGACCACCACCCGTATTTCGACCTTCGATCACGACCGGCCGTTGACCGGGGCCAGCGGGTTTTACTTCGAGCGCGACCAGCATCTGTATCTGGTCACCAGCCGGCATGTGCTGATCGACGCGCCGAGCGGGCATGCCCCGAGCCGCATCGAAATCGAGTTGCACACCGAGGCCGACAACCTCGCCTGCTCCACCGCGCTCTCGGTCCTGCTCTACGACCATGGCGAGCGGCGCTGGCGCCAAGGCAGCGATGACGGTGGCGAGATCGACGTGGCGGTGATCGAGATCGATCGCGCCGCGCTTCCGGCCGGTGTCCTGCTCTGCAGTTTCACGCCCGCGCACCTGCAGCGTTGCCTGCAGGAGGTGGAGGTGGGCAGCCCCCTGCTCGTGGTTGGTTTTCCGCTCGGCTTCCACGACACCTTGCATCATCTGCCCGTGGTGCGCCAGGCGACCATCGCCTCATCCTTCGGCCTGTGCTTTCAGGGCCAGGGCTACTTTCTCACCGACGCGCGCACCCATCGCGGCACCAGTGGCGCGCCCGTCGTGCTGCGCCATCCCGACGGCGACCCGGAACTGCCCTGGAAGCTGCTGGGCGTGCACACCACGCGCATCGACATCGGCAGCCGCGACCTGCGGCAGGACGAGTCGCTCGGGCTGAACTGCGCCTGGTATGCCGACATCCTGCTCACGCTCACCGCGCCAGCCAACGCCGCCGAGTGCTGATCGGCCACGCCGCGTGGCAAGGCGGTCAGGCTCACGCGGTCGGTCAGCCGTTGTCAGAGCGGCGTTTGCTACGGGTTGCCCTTGGCCGTTTTTTGAATGCTGTTGCCGGCGTTTTGAATCGCCTGCCCAGCCTTCGCCGCGCCCTGGTCGATGGCCTTGCCCGCCTTCTGCGCCGGGCCCTCGGGCTTCTGACAGCCGACAAGCGAAACCATCACGGCGCTGATGGCGAACGCGGTGGCAAGACGTTTGATGTGTGGAGTCATGGGGGGTACCTCTGGGTGTGTGCGCCGCATCAGACCAACACCACAGCGTTTGGACTGACGCCTCGCGCAGGGGGCTGACTTACTTGCCGACTTGGTTGCCGATGATGCCGCCGACGGCCGCGCCACCCACTGTGCCAATGCCACTGCCGCCCGACAACACGGCGCCACCCACGGCGCCGACACCGGCGCCGATGGCCGTGTCTTTATTCTGCCTCGACATGCCGGCGCAGCCTCCCAGGGCGAGCAGCATGGCTGCGGCGACGATGGAGGGTAGGACTCTCTGCTTGGTTCTCATGGTGTGACCTCTCGAATCAGGTTGATTTGAAAAGGCACGGCTGGCGGTGAGGCGCAACCGGCCGACTTGCCAATGCGGATCCTTGCCCGATGCAGGCATCGATCCATGGCATTTCCTGCGAACTTCTCGCATGGCTCCTTCGATACCGCCTGGTGCGTCCGTCTCGTCAACGGTGGCGGGATGCGGCGCGGCTCGCTCGTTTTTTCCGGCATCGCGATGGGCCAGGGGCGTCGCCCGGCAAGGTCCGGGGGTCTCGATGCCGATGCCTTACTTCACGCTCATCTTGTTTTGCACTGCCTTCACGCCGCTCACATGCCGGGCCAGGTCCACCGCCTTGAGTTCCTCCTCGCGCGAGCCGACGAAACCGCTGAGCTGCACCACGCCCTTGAACGTCACGACCTTGATCTCGAAAAGCTTGAGGTTGGGGTCGGCGAAGATGGCGGCTTTCACCTTGGCGGTGATCGCGGTGTCATCGAGATACTGGCCGGTGCTGTCCTGTTTCGGTGTCGCCGCGCAACCCGTGAAGCTTGCGACGGACGCCGCAAGCATGAATGCATAAAGAACCTTGTTGAATCGCATGGTGAACTCCTGGTGAACGCATTGACGCGCCCGGCTGATGATTCGGTTTGATCCGGTTCTGCCGGTTCTATTACTCAATAATCATGACATGGGTGCGAATCGATATTTACATCCGGCCCGTCAGAAAAAGAATAAGAACGATAATCAAAATAAATCCGAGAATACCGCTTGGAAAATAACCCCAGCTGCGGCTATGGGGCCAACTTGGAAGAACGCCGATCAACATTAGAACGAGGATGATCAGCAGGATCGTGCCTAATGACATGGTGAGACTCCTGGTTAAGACCGAGATCCATCGGGATCTGGTCGCATCAATACATGCGGGTCAGCCGATTGACCTTGCGCATCATGGACTCGGGTCGGTGTTTCAGCGATTGATCGATCAATCGAATTTGCGGCTTTTCTGCCAGGTGTCGAGCTGCTTTTCGGCCTCGTCCTTGGTGATTCCATACGATTCCTGAATCTTGCCGGCGAGCTGGTCGCGTTTGCCGGCAATCACATCCAGCTGGTCATCCGTGAGTTTTCCCCACTGCTCCTTGGCCTGGCCCTTGAGCTGTTTCCAGTTTCCTTCGATACGTGCCCAGTTCATGATCGCTCCTTGTCGTGGCGGAGCGTGACGCTCCGCGTGAACCCAGTCCGGCCGCCGTTGCGCATGTCAGCGCCAAGTCTGGGCAGGAGCCAAACGTATCGCGTTGCAAGTTTGATGTCTGTGCGTTAGCGCACATGGCCGGCCCTGGTGGACCTTGGAGCTGAAGGCTGATCGCGCGGTCAGCCGCTGGCCGCGGGCGATGCCGCGCGCAGCACGAGCACGGCGTTGGTGCCGCCGAAGGCGAACGAGTTCGACAGCATGGTGCGCGCCGCAACGCCCTCGCGCGCGACGTTGGGCACATAGTCCAGATCGCACGCCGGGTCCGGGCACTGCAGGTGCATGGTCGGCAAGGCGGTGCCGTGCTGCAGGGCCAGCAGCGACAAGGCGCATTCCAGTGCGCCCGCGGCACCGAGCAGGTGGCCGTGCATGGCCTTGGTCGCGCTGATGGGGATGTGCAGGGCGCGGGCGCCGAACACGGTCTTGATCGCAGCCGTCTCCACCGCGTCGTTGGCCTGCGTGCCGGTGCCGTGCGCGTTGATCATGTCGATGTCCTGCGGATCGAGCGCGGCGGATTGCAGCGCGGCGCGCATCGCCGCCGCCTGGCCCGCGACGCTCGGCCGGGTGAGGTGGCCGGCATCGGTGCTGAGCCCGTAGCCCAGCATTTCGCCGTGAATCGCAGCCCCCCGGGCGACGGCCTGCTCCCAGGGCTCCAGCACCAGCATGGCCGCGCCTTCGCCGAGGACCATGCCACTGCGGTTTTGTGAGAACGGCTTGCACGAGGCCGAGGGCTCGGCCGCGTCGATGGCGGCCAGTGTGCGCAGCGCCTCCCAGGCCTTCAGGGAGCCGAAGGCCAGCGGGGCTTCCGCGCCACCGGCCAGGGCCAGATCCAGGCTGCCGCTGGCGATGCGCAACCACGCCTCGCCGATCGCCACGGCCGACGAGGCGCAAGCGGTCGAGTAAGTCAGGCTGGGGCCGAGCAAGCCATGCTCCAGGCCGATCCACCCGGCGGGCGCGCTGGGCATGCCCAGCAGCACGGTGTAGGGTTTGATGCGGTCGGACGCTTCGCCGTAAAGCGTCTGGTAGCCCTCGTCGTTGCTGAGGCAACCGCCCATGCCCGTGCCGACGAAAACACCGGCGCGGTTGCGGTCGCAGGCGTCGAGCCTGCCGCCAGCGGCGTCGAGGGCCTGGCGCGCGGCCACCAGGGCGAACTGGCTGACGCGGTCCAGCATGCGCAGCTTGGGCGGATCGAAATGCTCCGTGCCGTCGAACCCCGGCACCGTGGCGGCGAGCGGCGCGATCAGCCGATGGGCAAACGGCGCTTCGAGGCGGTGAACGCCGGAGCGCCCGGCATGCGCGTTGCCGTAAACCTCCGCCACACTCTTGCCCAGCGGGCAAAGCACGCCGATGCCGGTGACCGCGACCCGCTTCATGAGCACAACCCGACCACCAGCCGCCAGGATCCCTGCCCCCCTCGGGGGGCGCCCGCTTGCGGGCGGGTGGGGGCGGTCGCAAGGAAACGCCGGGCCGCTCCCAAGTTCCCCTGCCCCCTCGGGGGGCGCCCGCTTGCGGGCGGGTGGGGGCGGTCATCTCACCGGTTGCGCGGCAGGCGCGGTCTTGGGCTTGCCGCCAGGTTGTTCCGCAAGCAGCGCGTCGATGTAGCGCACCACATCGCCGAGCGTGAGCAGCGGCACCTGTTCGGGCGGGAAGGTGACACCGAACACATCCTCGGCGTTGAAAAACAGTTCGGCGGCGCCGAGCGAATCGATGCCCAGGCTTTCCAGCGTGGCATCCGGGGTCAGCGATTCCGGGTCGAGTTTGTAATCCTTCACCAGAATGGCGCACAGGCGCTCGAAGGTCGTTGTCATGGCAGTTCCTTGAGTGGGTTGGACGTGGCCTTGCCTTGGCTGGAGAAGGGTCCCTGCGTTGGCGTTGCCGTGGCGCGCGCATGGCGCGGCAAGGCCAGCGCCGTTGGGCCGGCAATGCCGCGGGTCTTGCCGCTCCAGCTTGCGCCTTGCGTCAGCAGCCCGGGCCATGCCCGCGCAAGGGTCAGGAGCGGCGCCGACGCCGCCGGCCGCATGGCTGCGTGGGCGAAGGCCGCAGCCAGCCGTAGCCGCGGCGCGAACTGGCGCCGCCATGCCGTGGCATAGCGCAGGGCCATGGCGCGCTGCCAGGCCTCGCTGCCGATGGTTGGGTGCGGCACGGCCATGGCCGCAGCGGAAAACGCGGTGCCCGGCCCCGCTGCATCGACGGTATTCGGCCCGAGCAAATGGGCACACAGCAGCCAGGCCGATTGCAGCGCCATGCTCATGCCTTCGCCCACGATCGGGTGGGCCTCGCCGGCGGCATTGCCGATGCGGAACATGGCGTCGCCGGCGCTGAGCCGGATGCCAGGGTCGAGCGGCCCGACAGCCAGCCACGGCCCATCGCGCTGCGCCGGAGCCAGCGCCTTGCGCACACCGGCGCAGGTTCGAATCAGCCAGGCTTCGACGGCGTCCCCCGCGCGCAGCCCGGGTTCGTCGCGCCTGCAGGCGGCGAGCCGGTCGCGGCGCACACAGCAGGCCACGGTGGTGATGCCGCCGTCGGCCAGCACCATGCCGCCGTAGCCGCCGTCGAGCGCGAGCACCGAGAGCAGGCTCTCGGCCTGTGCGGCGCGGCGGAAGTTGGCCTTGAAGGCGAACAGATCGGCGTCGCGGCGCAGCCGCTGGCGCCGTGGCCGGTCCTGAGAAAGCGCCCGGCCGCCCGAAGCGGTCTCATCACCCTCGGAAGGCCGGCCTTGGGGGCGCTCCCAAGGCAGCACCTCCCAGGAGCCCTGCGCGGCAATGGCTACCGGCGCGCGCAGCGTCAGCAGGGCGCTGGTTTCGACCTCGCGCGCCTCCAGGGTCCAGTCGCCCCTGCCGCCGCGCACCGCCTGCACCGCCCAGGGTTGCAGCACCTGCGCGCCCGCCGCGCGGGCCTGTTCGAGCAGCAGCGTGTCCAGGGTTTCGCGCCCGAGCGCGCGGCCCCAGCGCTGGCCTTCCTGCGCCGCGCCCGGCAGTTCCGCCAGCACCTGCTGCTGGCCGCGCAGCAGCGCGACCTGGCGCAAATCGGGGCCGGCCGCGGCTTGGAAGGCGGGTCCGATGCCGAGATGGTCGAGCAGGGGCAGATTGCTCGCGGCGAGACATTCGCCGCAAACCTTGCGGCGCGGAAAACGCTGCCTTTCGACCAGCGCGACCGACCATCCGGCGCGCGCCAGGAGGATGGCGGCGGCCGAGCCTGCAGGCCCGGCGCCGATGATGATGGCGTCGAGAGGCGCCTGCATCAGCCCGCCCCGGAGCGCTCGGCGAGCAGGCAGTGGCTGAACAGGCCGGCGGAATGTTCACGCAGGTTCCAGCTGCCGTCCCACACCGGCCACAGCGACGAGAGTTCGAGACCTTGGAAGCCCGCGTGCACGCTCAGGACCGCGTCCTGGCGCGTGACGGCATTGGCACCGATGGCGCCGATGAGATGGCTGCCCGCGAGCGCAAACCTGGCGCGACGTGGCTCACAGGCGAAGAAGTGGTCGCAGCGGGCCGCGATGGCGCGCAGCAGCGCTGCAAGCTGCTGCCCCTCGAAATGGTGCAGGAACAGGTTGGCGATGATCACGTCCCAGCGTTCGGCGTGGTCGCCGCCCGGCGAGGACTCCGTCGGCTCGGCGGCCCAGTCCAGGACATCGACGGTCCTGCTCGTTGCGCTCCAGCCCGCCTGGGCATACTGCTCGATGGTCGCGGGGGTGACCAGCGCCCGGCGGTCCAGCAGCGTGAGTTCGACGCGCGGCCAGGCCGGTGCCAGGGCGCGGGCGACGCCCAGCATCAGGCCGCCATCGCCGGCGCCGAGTTCGAGCACGCGCAAGGGTGTGGCCGCGTCGCGCGGCATGGGCCAGCGGCGCAAGGCGCGCAGCACGATGGAGCGCGTGCCCATGCAGCGATGCACCCGCTGCAGGTCGCGGCGCGAGCGCATGGCGACGGGGTCGTCCTCGGCCAGGCCGTCGAGGGTTTCAGCGCTGACGCTACGCGGCAGAGGCGTCATGGCTTGGCCTTTCATCGCTGATCCTCATGTTGATGCAGGGCATGCCCATGCCAGGCGGCGCAGCGCTTCATGCCGTCACCTCCAGCAGCGCGCCGTGGCAACTGAAGCCGGCGCCGAACGACGAGAGCCACCACCAACCCGGCGGCGCCTCGTCGGCCAGCGCCGCTTCCAGCACGAAGTAGACGAAGGCGCTCGACAGATTGCCGTACTGGCGCAGCATCGTCGAACTGTAGCGCAGGTTCTCGGCCGGCAGGCCGAACTGGCGTTCCAGGGCGAGCAGCACGTCGCGCCCACCGGCATGCATGATCCAGGTGCCGATGTCGCCCATGCCCAGCCCGGCGCGCGCCAGCACGGTGCCGAGCACGCGGCGCGCATGCTCGGCGGCCAGGGACGGCACGGCGCGCGTCAGGATGTTGCGCAGCATGCCGTCGCTGCTCTCGAACATCAGCGCCTTGCGCTCGGTCGGGTCGATCAGCGACATGCTGTCTTTCCAGGCGATGCGCGGCCCGGCGGCATTCGGCGCGTTCGACAACACCACCGCGCCGGCGCCGTCGCCGAACAGGCAGGCGCTGATCAGCACCCCGGGGTCGTTGTCGAGAAACATCGCGGCGCTGCAGATTTCGACGCAAACCGAGAGCACATGCTCCGCTGCCCCCGAAGCGAGCAGGGCGCGGCCGAGCTGCATATTGGGCAGCGCCGCGGCACAGCCCTGGCCCACGAGGTCGAAGGCCTGCACATCGGCGCGCAGCCCCAGGCGCTCGACCACATAGCCCGACAGCCCCGGGCAGAGGTAGCCGGTGCAGGTGCTGACGATGACCGCGCCGATGTCGCCGGGCTCCAGAGCGGCCTTGGCCAGGGCACGCTGCGCCGCCTGCGCCGCCAGCACGGGGGCGTTGTCGAGAAAGCGCTGGGCCAGGGTGTTCGGGTCGATGGTGAAGACATCGCCGAGCGTATCGACCGCAAGCTGGCGCGCTTCCATGCCGTTGTCGCGCTGCAGGACGGTGCTGGCAATGAAGTGCGAGCGCGCGTCCAGCCGCGCGAACCAGTCGGAGTGCTGAAACGCGTCGAGGCACTCGGCCTTGGTGTAGCGCGCTGGTGGCGTAGCGGTACCGATTCCGCGAAAGTACATGGGTGCTGGGTGCGTTGGGGCCGAAAAATGCAGTCGTACAGGTTGGCGGGCAAGCTGAAGCCAAGCGCCCCGCCAGGCGGTCAAGACGGCGTGGGACTTCTCCGAACGCAATGTAGGGACGCAGCTTGCAAGTGGTCTGTGCGCGGGCGAACGCAGGTCAAACGCAAGGACGGGCGAGCGCCGCGTGGGCTTGGAGCGAGCTGCAATGTCGGGTTTGTCATCTGCAGCCAGGCATGCAAGCCCTTGGATGCATTGTGCACAACACAAAAAGCCCTTCTAAACCCTACGTTACCTTGCGCACAGACCGCCGGGGCTGAAGCCAGGTAACTTGCGGATGTTCCCGCCTGTCTGAATGGCGCTCGAAACAGGGATTGAACGCCAGGCCCTTGGCCCAGGATGGTTGCCGGCACCTGTACCAGGGCCAGAATCGAGCCCAAGGACACCCATGAGCGCATCCATGACGGCAAGCACGGATGCCACCGGCAAACCATGCACGCATCCCTGCAGGATCTGATTCGCGAGGCGACGAGGCTGACCCAGGCCGGCCGTTTGGACGAGGCCACCGCAACCATTCAGCGGGCGCTGGGCGTGATGCGTGCAGACAGGGCCGACGCTGCCAGCGCCGACCCGCCTGCCGATGGCAGATTTGAACTGCCGGCGCCGGCAGCCACGGCGCGTGAGGAAGCGCACGGCCGCCCGGAGCGTTCTCTTTTTCCCGCGGGAGCTGCCGCGGGGGCGCGGCAGCTTGGGGATGGTCTCGAAATGGATCGACAGAAGAACATCGAGGATGCGCACGGCGACAGCCAACCCGGCTTCACCGCCCTGGGGCGCAGGCTGGTGCCGCGTGGCGCTGCCGGAGTCGTTCGGGAGCCAAGCGGCCGGAGCGCCTTCGTCGACGGCGTGTTCGGGCATGCGGGCACGACGCGCCGCTACAAGCTCTACATCCCAGCGGAGCACGATGCCCGGGCGCTCCCGCTCGTGGTCATGCTGCATGGCTGCAACCAGAGCCCCGAGGATTTCGCCGCCGGCACGGCCATGAATGCAAGGGCTGGCGAGCAAGGATTCTTCGTGCTCTACCCCGAGCAAGCGCAGGAGGCCAATCCCGCGCGCTGCTGGAACTGGTTTCAGCAGGACAACCAGTTACGCGGCCTGGGGGAGCCGGCCTTGATCGCCGCGATGACGCAGGCGATGGTGCTGCGGCATGGCATGGATGGCCGCCGCGTCTACATCGCGGGGCTGTCGGCCGGTGGCGCGATGGCGGCCATCGTCGCGGCGGCTTATCCGGACGTTTTCGCGGCGGTCGGGGTGCATTCCGGGCTCGCCCCCGGCGCGGCCAACAACCTGCCGGACGCCCTCGCGGCCATGCGCGGCGGCGCGGCGGGGCTGCGCCCACAGGGCCAGGGCAAAGGTCTGGTCCCGGTCTCGGGCCCACCCATCAGGCCGCGGATTCTGGTGCCGACCATCGTGTTCCACGGCGACCAGGACCGCACGGTTCATCCGCGCAATGGCGAGCAGGTCATCGCCGCAGCCATGGAACGCCTCGGCACCATGCCGGCCATGCCCGAACAGCAGATCCGCACGGAACAAGGTGTTTCTGCGGGTGGGCAAAGCTACACCCGCAGCCACCACGGGGGACAAGGCCAGGCCATGAGCGAACACTGGACCTTGCATGGCGCGGGGCATGCCTGGTCCGGCGGGCGCGCCGAGGGTTCGTACACCGACCCCAGCGGACCCGACGCCACCGGCGAGATGCTGCGCTTCTTCTTTGCCCAGCCGTATGGCCCTGCCGGGCATTGAATCAAGGGGCGATGCGCGCAGCGTTCGCTGCCGAACAGACATCACGTTTCGATGGGCTTACTTTCTCTTCAAGCGTTCTCGGGCACAGGCCAATGCGAGCGCTTGGGTCAATTCTCAACACACATTCTTGAAGCGAGATGAACATGAACTACGAAGAGCGCGATACCTATGGCATGTACAAAGGCCGGACGAATGGCGGGAACGTGGGCGCCCTGCATGAAGGCAGCCACACCGGCCTGATGGGAGCCGACACGCTGATCGGCACCGATGTGCATAACGAGCAGGCGGACAACCTGGGCGAGATCAAGGAAATCATGCTGGACATGCGCAGTGGCCGCGTTGAATATGCGGTGCTGTCGTTCGGCGGCTTTCTTGGCATGGGCGAGAAGTTGTTTGCCGTGCCGTGGGGCGCTCTGAAGCTTGACGCCGACCACAAATATTTCGTGCTGAATGTCGACAAGGAACGCCTCAAAAGCGCTCCGGGCTTCGACAAGGACAACTGGCCCAATATGGTTGATCCAACCTGGGCCACGAGCATCCACAGCTACTACGGCACCAAGTCCTACACGGCTCGCGCCATGTAGGACCGCTAGTCTTACTGTGTTACTTAATTGAGCCAAATCACAGCACCGCCTCGACAAACAACCGGTTGTCCCGCGCCGTGACACCAACCTGGCCCTCGCGTCCCGGCAGCATGTCTTTGATGCGCTCCCACTGGTCGTCCCTCAGGGCGTTCCTTCGTCCCATGGGTTCTCTTCGGTTGTCGCAATCCGAACTGAACGTTTGGACACTGGCAATTGATGACACACCCTAGTCACCCACAGGCACGCGCGGAGCCCGGGCGACCACGACGCGGTTGCGGCCATCGCGTTTGGCTTGCAGCAAAGCGGCATCGGCCGCACGCATCACGTCTGCAAAATCCTCGTCTGCAGGGCTAGCCTGGGCTACGCCCGCAGAGAGCGTGATCTGGGGAAAATCTCCGCGCAGCCGCTCGACTGCGCCACGCATGCGCTCGGCCAGCAGGGCCGCAGCGGCGGCATCGGTTCCGGGACAGACCAGCACGATTTCCTCGCCGCCCCAGCGAGCAAGCATGTCGGAAGCGCGCGTCTGCGCCCTTAGGGCCTGGGCCACGGCAACGAGCACCCGGTCGCCAGCCTCGTGACCATGGTTGTCGTTGACCTGCTTGAAGGCATCGAGATCGACGATTACGACGGACAGCGCCTGCCGGACTCGCGCCGTTTCGGCCCAGACCCGCTGTAGAAAGTCGTCGAGTGCGCGGCGGTTGGGCAGGCCGGTGAGATCGTCGCTGTAGGCAGCGGCGCGCAAATTCGCGTTCAGCCGGGCAAGTTCACGCTGCATGTCGAAGGCATTGTGGCGCTCCTGCTCGAGGGCGTCGATCAGACGCACGGTACGCCCACCGAGACGCACCTTGGCCAGCAGGAGGCGGGCGTCGGCAGGCATGGCCAACACGTCGTTGGCGCCTGCGTCCATGGCCTGCAAGACCATCTCGGCCGCTGGATCGTCCGTCACCAGCAGGATATACAGGCGTGGGCCGCGCGCGGCGCGCAACTCGCGGCACAGAGCGACGACGTCGACGCCGGCAAGCTCCGCGCTCAGCACCAGAACATCGGGCTGGAGGTCACGCAGCCATTCGAGGCCGCGCCAGAGGTCGGGCGCGACAATCACGCGCAGGTCGGCATCGGCTTGCAGCGCGTCGTCGATTTCGCTCGCACGTGCCTTGTCGGCGGCGATCACCAATGCAGCCCCCGGCCCGGGGCGGTCGATCGGCGGGGTTGTGGACAGGGCTGCGCGCAAGCGCTGGAATTCAGCCTCGGCCTGTGTATTGGGCGTGCTGATATCGAGGATTCGTGCCATCGAGGGAAAGTCGGCGCGCAGCTGGTCGAGCATGGCAATCATGGCCTGCGCGTCCAGCCCCAGGCGAGCAGCACCCATGTACAGGCGCGGCAATTCGGCCTGGTCGACCGGCCCACACAAGGCTACGGCCATGCATCTTGCGACATCGACCGTCAGCGAAAGCTCGCCACCGCGGCCTGCCGCATGCGCCGTGTCCTGGCCGATCGGCAAGGCCGCCAGCCACAGGCTGATCGGAAAACCCCAGCCATCGAGGAGCGCAGCGCTGGCCTGGTTCTGGTCGAAACCCCAGAGACGACGCTGGTGGTGCAGCAAGCCGTCCTCGGTACCCTCGTCGGCCGTGGCAGCCCGTGCGCCGTAGGCAGACACCATGGCCAGCTGGCCGATGTTGCCGAGCAAACCCAGCGTGAAGGCTTCCGAACTCGGCAGGTTGCGCAAGCGCCGTGCCAGGTGTTGCAGCACCAAGCCGCGTGCAAGGGCACACCGCCAGTGCTGATTGAGGTCGAAATCGGCGTCCCAGCCGCCGGCCGCATGCACGAGACTCAGGCCCACGGCCAAACGCGCCAGCGCGACCACGCCGATGCGCATGACGGCGTCTTCCATCGCGGCCGTTGGCCGCAGCCCACTGTAGAGCGCCGAGTTGGCCATCTGCACGGTTCTGGCCACCAGCATCGGGGCTGTGCGGGCGATGTTGCAGACCTCGAACACGCTCACATCGCGCCGCTCCACCGCGCGCATCAGCTCCAGCGCTACTGAGCCTGGCGATGGCATGGGCCGGCCCGTTTCACGCAACAAGGCGAGGATCTGCTGATTGCGGGCTTGCAGGTCGGTCAGTTCCATGAGCGGCTAGGTCTTTCAGCCATGGTAGGTGCTGCCCAAGTCGCGGGCAACCGCACCGCTTCGTCGATCGGCTTCAAGCATGAGGCTTGTCTGATTTCGTGCACGGCGCGGCGTGCATCAGACGCTGGCGCCCGGCTTGTTTGGCAGCTAGCAGGGCAGTATCGGCGCGCTGGTAGAGGCCGGCGAAGTCTTCACCGACACACCATTGCGCGATACCGGCGCTGAATGTGGCTGCAACGCGCTGCCCACTGCCTTGGTGCATCACGCGCTGATGGCAGAACGCTTCCAGCAAACGATCGATCACGCCCCAGGCGCGGTTGGCGTCGGCATCGGGCAGCAGCATGAACTCTTCGCCACCCATGCGGGCGATGCCGTCGGTCGGACGCATCAGGCGTCGGGTGAGTTGCACCAAAGAGCGCAGCACCTCGTCGCCCAGGTCATGGCCATAGGCGTCGTTGATGCGTTTGAAGTGGTCCAGGTCGAGCAAGGCCACAGACAGCGGTTGATGCTGCCGCTCGGCGCGGGACATATCGCGGGCGAACGCCACATCAAGTCCGCGCCGATTGAGCGCGCCGGTGAGGGGATCTTCCTGCAATTTCTGGCTGGCTTGTTCTAGCTCGTCCTCCAGGCTCTGGATGCGCTCGTGCGCCTCGGCTGCCTGGCGGTTGGGTAGTGCAGCCCATTGCTTCAGCAGTTGTGTGAGTCTTTGTTGCAGGGTGGCCGCATCCTGCAGCGGCGCCGAGGCAGGATCCAGGGCGTCGATGGCTTGGCGTTTTTGCAACTGGGTCAAGCCAGTTTGCGAGCGTTCCCATTCGTTCAGTAAATTGAGCAGCAAGGCACCCCAAGGCACTTGCCCGGCCGCTGCGGCAGGGCAAGTGCAGACCGCCCGAACGTCGAGTCCGTATCGAGAGTGCTGGCGCCGACTGCGGCGCGCCGTACGCAATCTCTGCATAGATGCGGCCATAGTTCTCCGGCGTTGGCGGCAGGCGCGATTCGGTCAGACGCTTGAGCGTGGCCCGCGCCAGATCCGCGATCTGAACGGGTGATGTCGTATTGGACATTTTGTTGTCAGCACTCCCTGAGAGCAGGTTATTGGAGCAGTTACGGTTGCCGGACAGGGGCAGAGTCTTCTTGCCCCGGACCAGCAGCGGTTTCATGCTCAATGCGCCACAACCAGGCGAGCAATTCGGCCACCGCGAGGTAGAGCGCGGGTGGAATATGCGCGTCCAGATCGACGGCCATGAGCAATTGCACGAGTTGTGGCGATTCGTGTACGTAGACCCCGGCCTCGCGTGCACGGGTGATGATGGCCTCGGCCATCAACCCGCGCCCCTTGGCCAGCACCTGCGGAGCGGTGCCCTCATGCGACTCGTAACGCAGGGCAACGGCCTCGCGCAGCGGCGTGGTGGCCATGGATGGAACCGAAGCCGGATTCAGCATGCGCCCTTCGCGCTGCTCGTCTTGGGAACCCCTCAGGGACTCCCCCTTGGGCTGGTGTGTCGACTTCATGCCGCAGGCCGGGTGTGCAGAGTCAACGCGTCGAGTTGCAAGCCGGCATCCTGCAGGGCCTGGCGAAAGGTTTCGCGCTGCGGCGCCAGCAGACTTGCTGCTTGCTCGGCATGCTCCACGCTTACGCGCAGATGCTGATCGGCGCCAATATGCAGGGTCACGCGTAGCGCGCCGAGGCGAGGAAGATCGAGCTTGAGCACCGAAGTCCAGCCACTTTGCACAGGCTCCGACGCTGGCTGGCGGTGTGCGTCGTCCGGCTCGATCGTCCACTGCAGATCCTGCCCCGGCCAGATCGACCCTGCCCACATGACCGAGCCATGCATCAGGGTTGCCAGTTGCTGCTGCACCAGGCCTTGCAACTGCGCCGGCAAATCGGCGCTCGCCGTTTGCATCAGCAATGGCTGGGCCTGCATGCCGACGTAGGCGTCCAGCGCCTGCCGAACCGACTGTGGCGAACCCACATCAGCAGTGGGCATTGCCACTTGGGGCTGGCCCGAAGTGGCTTGCGTCAATCCGGGCGTGACGCTCCGCCCGGCTTGCGTCAACGGTGGAGCGAATGGTCCCGTCTGCCCGAATGGCCCTTGGGCCGTCTCGGCTGCAACAGGCGGCGTGGCGCCCGGAACAGATGGGGGCGGGGCGGTCGCGCCTGCGGGCTTCTGGGCCAACCCATCGAGTACGGGCGAAAGCCGGCCCTGCGGCTCGCTCAGCAACTCGGGCATGGGAAGCTGGCCCTGCGCCCAGGCGGCGAGGTGGCTTTCGTAGAACAGACCACTGGCCTTGATGCTTCGTCCCAGGGCCATGGCCAGTTGCGCGGTGCTGCCAGCGCTGGGCTGCGCCCAAACGGGGTCGGTCGGCTGCAAGACAGCGCCTTGTGGCGACTGCTGCAAACGCCCGAGTAGCAGCGCCGTGGCTGATAGCTGAGCCTGCGAAGAAACCGGATTGCCGGGAGGAGCCAACAACAACAGCGGTTGTGCCCCTGGTTCGCTCAGCACCACCAGCGAGAGTTGTTGTCCAACGGTGTGTCCGCCGGGCAGGGTCGCGGCCAGCAAGGTCTGGCCCAAACGGAGCAAGACCTCGCCGTCGGTCTGCGTCCGCACCACCTCAGCCACCACGCGCGCGCCAGGGGGCAGGGCCAGTGGCACTGCCTGGCTGCCAGGCTGCGACGCGGCGCGGGCACTGAAAGCCGTACCGCCCGCCTGTGCAAGCGGCAGACCGGCGGGCGGAACCGAGGCGCTGCTCACCGCTGGGTTCCCTGCAGGCTGAGCATCAACTCAGCCTCGGCCTCGCTGAGCCCGCAGCGCGCAGCGATCTCCCGCACCGACATGCCTTGTCCCACGAGTTGCTGCATCAGATCGAGCATTTGCGTACGCAATTCAGCCTGGGTTGGTGCTGCTCGAGCTTGGGGCTGGGCTGCCGGAATCCGGGCTTCGCCCACGGTGTCGAGGAAATCCTCGGGTGGTGGGGCGAGATCAGCTTGCCGCATGGGTGCCGGCGCTGTGGACGACGAGACTGGCTGGGGAGCTTCGGGCACAAGCTGGAAGCTGCCGGATGGATTGCGCATCCATGAATTCGAGTTCCCTTGTGCATCAGCCCGTGGCGCTTCTGCTCCTACCGAGCCTGAGGCCACTTGATCTTCCAGCATCGTGATGCGTCTGCGCTCGTGGTCGAGTTGCTGGATGAGCTTGCGCACCATGGACATGAGGCCGATTTGCAGCAAGATGATGAGCGCGGCGAGCACTAGCAGGAGATTGACCATGATGCGTGTCGGCGGGGATCGTGGGGGGAGTTCGGTCAGATCAATCGAGGGCCATCGAAGCTCAACCAGGGTCAGGCCAATTCGTCGATCTGTCCTCCCCGCGAACCGCCAGGGCTGGTTGGTGGCGCCGGCTCCGGGGGCTTGTCAGTGCCGCTTGGCGATTTGCTTGGCTTGGGCTGTCGGCGCTGGCTACCGGGTTGGCTTCGGGGTTGACCTCCGGGCTGGTCGCTCACGGGTTTGATCGGCGCGTAAGGCTCGACCGGCCCGATCGGATTGGAATCGTCATCGCTCTGGCTCATGGTTCATCTCCCTGACCGGCCGGCTTCGGCTCGCCGCCTTCAATGTGCGAAATAGCTTTGCAGGCGGCCCTCGATGATGCGTGGATTTTCACCCTCGGCGATGGACACCAGACCGTCGACGATCAACTCTTGCAATTTAGCGCGCGCATGCACGATGCCTTTCATCTTGTTGGCAACCGGCAAAAAAAACAAATTGGCCGAGCCCACGCCATAGATGGTGGCAACGAAAGCCACGGCGATGCCCTCGCCCAGCTTGCTGGGGTCGGCCAGGTTTTCCATCACGTGGATGAGCCCGAGGACTGCCCCGAGAATGCCAACGGTGGGGGCGTAGCCGCCGGCGGATTCGAGCACCTTGGCGGCCTGGCTGTCGTGATGCTCCACCGCGCCGATCTCCTGCTCCAGGGTGGTGCGGATCTTGACCGGATCGGTACCGTCCACCAGCATCTGCAGTCCTTTGCGCGTGAAAGGATCAGGCACATCGTCGACCAAAGCTTCGAGCGAGAGCAGGCCGTTCTTGCGCGCCGTGTCGCTCCATTGCAGCATCATGCGGATGGCGGCTTGCGGATCGAGCGCAGGCGGTTTGATGACCCAAGGCAACATTTTGAGCGAACGCATGAACACGACCAGCGGATACTGCAGCATGACCGCACCCGTGGTCCCGCCAATGACGATGAGAAAGGCCGTGGGCTGAATGATGGACGCGATATGGCCGCCTTCGAGCAACTGCCCCAGCAAGATGGAACCCAGCGCGACGACGAGACCGACGAGACTCAGGATGTCCATGGGCAGTGAGAGGCTGGGCCTGCTGTGCGTATGGGGTTTGAGCGATCAGCGTGCCGGGGCGGCGCCGTGCGCTTGCAAACTGGCGCGCAGGCGCATGACGGCCTGTTTCATGAGCTGGCTCACGCGAGACTCACTCACCTCCAGCACCTGGCCGATTTCCTTGAGCTGCAAATCTTCCTGGTAGTACAGCGAGAGGATGAGGCGCTCGCGCTCGGGCAGTTCCTGGATGGCGCCCTGCAGATCGCGTTCGAGCTGCTCGTCCTGCAAGGCTACATCGGGCTGGGCAATGGAAGTGTCGGCATGGCGTTCCGTGAAATCCAAGCCTTCGCCGGACGCCATGTCTTCAAGGTAGACGAGTTGCAGGCTGCTCTGCGCCAGCACAGCGTGGTAGTCCGCCAGCGTCCAACCCAGGTGGGCGGCGATTTCGACGTCCTCCGGGGGGCGGCGCAGGCGCTGGGTGAGCGCCTGAATGGTTTTCTGGATGGAGCGCTCCTGCGTGCGGCTGCGGCGCGGCAGCCAATCCTGGCGCCGCAACTCGTCGTAAATGGCGCCGCGGATGCGGATGGCGGCGTAGGCGCCGAACTGGGCTGGCGATTGCTCGTCCCCCCTTTCCAACGCGTCCCACAGACCGATCATGCCAGCCTGCTCCAGGTCGGCGATGTCCACCGAGGCTGGCAGTTGCGCCGCCATTTGCCCGGCGATGCGCCGCACCATCGGTAGATGGCGTGCGAGGCGCTCTTCGCGCGGTTCGGCCGGGGTATACGAGACGGGGGTCATCGACTGGGCGGGCGCGATGCAGATGGACTGGCGTCAGGCGGGCGCGGCGGGTTGCTCGGCCTGCAGCCACTGCGCCATGAAGAATTCAAGCTGCCCGCTCGACCCCTTCGGTATGGGCCATGTACGCACTCGCGATGCCAGCAAGGCAAAGGCGGCGGCGGCGGGACTCTGCGGCGCTGACTCGACCACGGCGCGCTGCGCGCGCACGGCGGCACGCAAGGCAGGATCGAGCGGGATACTGCCGACCAGGTCAAGCGAGACGTCGAGATAACGGTCGGTCACGCCGACGATCTTGGCGAACAGTGACTGGCCTTCGCGCGCGTCGCGCACCATATTCGGCAGCAGGTGGAAACGACGCTGCCCATACTGCTTGGACAGCACCTTGATGAGGGCATAGGCATCGGCCACGGAGGCTGGCTCGTTGGACAGCACGACGATGAGGTCCTGCGCGGCGCGGCTGAACGTGAGCACGTCGCCCGAGATGCCGGCGGCGCAGTCCACCAACAGATAGTCCAGCGGCAGGTCCAGGCTGCTGACGGCGTCGATCAGGCGCGACTGGCTTTGTGCATCCAGGGCGGCCATGCTGCTGACGCCGCTGGATGCCGGCAACACCCAGATGTCGTGCGGCCCGCGCACCAGCACCTGCTCCAGTGTTTTTTCCCCCGATAGCACGTGCGAAATGTTGTGGCGCGGCGTCAGGCCCAGCAAGATGTCGATATTGCCGAGACCGAGGTCAGCGTCAAACACCATCACGCGGCTGCCGGCCTTGGCCAGACAGATGGCCAGATTGGCCACGACATTGGTCTTTCCCACGCCGCCCTTGCCACTGGCCACGGTGATGACCTTGGTGGCCGGCCGGTGCAGGCGGCGCAGTCCTTCGGCTTGGTCCATGGTCATGTCCTCAACGGCTGGTAGCGGCGCGTGCGGGCTCTTGGCCGGCTGGCGCCAGGGTGTGGTGCTCGGCTCTGTCGCTTTGCAGCAAAGCGGCAATCTTAGCGAGCGCGGGTGCATGCAGATCTTCCGGCACACGCTGACCGTCGGTGTAGAACCAGAGCGGCAGGCCCTGCTCAACCAACCATTGCAGCGCGGCGCCAAACGCAGGCGTTTCGTCCAGCTTGGTCAAGATGCAAGCCGCCACGGGCAGGTGTTGGTAGAGCTTCCAGAGTTCGGCATAAAAACCCTGGCTCATGCCGGCGTTGATCAGAAGCAAGCGGGTGATGCGTTCACCGCAGGCCTGCAACCACTGCATCTGCTCGGCCAGGCGTGCGTCACGCGGACTCAGGCCGATGGTGTCGATGAGCACGAAGCGCCGGTCGGCGAACTCCTGCAGATGTTGCTCGAGTTCGGCGGCATCGCGCGCCACTGCGACTGGCACGCCGAGGATGCGGCCATAGATCTTGAGTTGCTCGACGCCGCCAATGCGGTAGGTGTCGGTGGTGATGAGCGCCACCGCAGCCGTACCGTGACGCAGCACCAGACGCGCCGCCAGCTTGGCGATGGTGGTGGTCTTGCCCACGCCGGTTGCGCCCACAAGAGCGTAGATGCCGTCTTCAGCGAGCGGCTCAGAGGGCATGTCCAGCCCTTGCAGGTAAGTCGTGAGAGCGGCTGGAAGGTCGGCGCCGACACCCGCCATGGCACGCGCGCTGGAGAGCGAAAAACCCAGCCCCTGCAAACGTGCGACCAGCGGCGAAATGGCAGGTTCGCCGACCTGCGGCCCACCCTTGGCGACGGAAGACAGCACCCATTGGCGCAGCTCCTGGACTTCGTCTCGCAATTCACGAATCTCGCCCGACCAGGCGGGCTGCGCAGCACTTCGCGCATCTGACGCCGATCCTGGAGAAGTCGCTGAAGCCTGAGGTGCCGGATGGGTCGCCGCCTGGGGCGCGGCCTTCGACATGGGCGGCGGCACGGTTGTCACGCGTGGCGCAACTGCGGCCGTGGGTACTTGATGGTGAACTGGCGCTGATGCGCGCTGCAGCGGTGGCGCCGCGTTTGCAGAACGTGCCGCAGCCGCCTGGGGGCTGGCGAGCGGCGAGCCGGCTTGCGTTTGCCGCGGCGCTGCTGCGGACGACCCGGAGCCGGGCTGTAGCCCGCGCGATGTCGCTGCGGTCGTGGTCTCAGGTGCGGTCGGGTCAGCGCTGGCGGCCTCGGCCTGAATGTGGTTGGCGTCGAAATCCACCGCTGCCATGAGTTCCACCCCGCCGACGATTTCGCGGTTCGACAGGATGACCGCGTCAGGCCCGAGATCGTTGCGGATACGCGCGAGCACTTCGCGAGTGTTGGTTCCGGTGAATCGCTTGATTTTCACGGCTTAGGCTCCGAGGGTGGAGATGATCTTGACCTGTTTCTGGTCCGGCACTTCGGCATACGACAACACCCGCAGACGCGGCGCGGTGCGTGCCAGCAAACGGGCGAGGAACTGGCGCAGGGGGGCGACCGTCAGCAGCACGGGGCTCGCACCCTGGGCTTCCATGCGCTGCATCAACTCGCGCGCCCGCTCCATCAGCCGCTGCGCCAGGCCGGGTTCGATGGCGGCTTGGGCCGGGTCGGCGCGCAGGCTGGACAACAGAATCTGCTCGAGCTGGCCATCGAGCACGGCTGCTGACAGCTCTGCTTTCGACGCCGATAGGGTTTGAACAATGAAGGAGCCGAGCGCCTGGCGCACACGGGCGGTGAGTTCGTCGGCATCCTGCACCTGTGCGGCGTTCTCGGCCAGCACTTCGGCGATGGTGCGCATGTCGCGAATGGGAACACCCTCGGTCAGGAGGTTCTGCAACACCTTGCGCAGGCGATCCGGGGAGATGAGCTTGGGCACCAGATCTTCCACCAGCTTGGGGGAGCGCGTTGACAAATGCGCCAGCAGACCTTCCACCTCTTCGCGCCCAAGCAGTTCGGCCGCGTGCGTCTGCAGCAGGTGATTCAGATGCGTGGCGATCACGGTGCTCGGATCGACCACCGTGTAGCCCAGCGATTGGGCCTGGTCACGCTGGCCGGCGGCAATCCACACCGCGGGCAGGCCGAAGGCCGGGTCGGTCGCGGCCTGTCCCTGCAACGTACCCATGGCCTGGCCCGGATTGATCGCCATGAGCATGTCGGGGAACACTTCGCCCGCCCCTACTTCAACACCTTTCAGCGCAATGCGGTAGCCGCCGGGACGCAGCTCGAGGTTGTCGCGGATGTGCACGGGCGAAACGAGGAAGCCGAGTTCCTGTGCGAATTTTTTGCGCACGCCACGTATGCGTCCGAGCAATTCACCGCCCTGGTTACGGTCGACCAGGGCGATGAGGCGATAGCCCACATCCAGCGCGAGCAAGTCCACAGGCTCGATCTGTGCCCAGCTCACGTCCTCGGGCTCGGCTGCAGCAGCCGGCGGCGGCGCCGCCGCGGCAGTGGCGGCCGCCTGGCGTTCCCGCTTCCCGCGTAGCCACAAGATGCCGCCGAGCACTGCGGAAGCGAGCAGAAAGGACAGATGCGGCATGCCGGGAACGAGGCCGATGAAGCCGAGCATGCCGGCGGCGATGGCCAGCACATGCTGGTGGTTGAACAGTTGAGCGATGAGCTGGCGCCCAACGTCCTGTCCGGTCGAGACATTGCTGATGACGATGCCGGCGGCGATGGAGATGATCAGCGAGGGAATCTGCGCCACCAGCGCGTCGCCAATGGACAGCAGGGTGTAGTTCTGCGCCGCCTGGCTCAGGCTCAGGCTGTGCATGAATACGCCGATGACCAGGCCGCCGATGAGATCGATGAACAGAATGAGGATGGCGGCGACCGCGTCACCGCGGACGAATTTGCTGGCGCCGTCCATCGCACCGAAAAAATCGGCTTCCTGGGCGACATCGCTGCGGCGCCTGCGCGCCTCTTCCTGGTCGATCAGGCCGGCGTTGAGATCGGCGTCGATCGCCATCTGCTTGCCTGGCATGGCGTCCAGGGTGAAGCGTGCGCTGACCTCGGCGATGCGCCCGGCACCTTTGGTGATGACGACGAAGTTGATCACCACCAGGATGGCGAAGATGATGATGCCCACCGCATAGTTGCCGCCGACGACAAACTGGCCGAACGACTCGATCACCTCTCCCGCTGCCGCGGTGCCGTTTTGTCCGTGGAGCAGGATCACCCGCGCCGCGGCCACGTTCAGCGACAAGCGCAGCAAGGTGGTGAGCAAGATGGCGGTCGGGAATGCGGCGAAGTCCAGCGGCCGGGTGAGATACAGGGTGACCAGAAGGATCACCAGCGACAGCGCAATGTTGAAGGTGAAGAGCAGGTCGAGCAGGAAGGTGGGCAGCGGCACCACCAACATCATCAGGATCAACACCACCAACAGCGGCGCGGCCAGCACGCGCCAGTCAGCACGGCGCAGGGTGCTCAGTGCCGAGGACGCCATCGAGGAAGACGAGGAAGATGTCGCCATGGTCAATGCACCGGCATGGCCGTGTCCGCGGTGGTATCAAGTTCGGATGGAATGGCCCAATCGCGCGGCAGTTCAGCCTGCTGCGGCAGCGCTCGCAATTGATACACGTAGGCCAGCAGCAGCGCGACGGCGTTGTAGAGCGCAACCGGAATTTCCTGTTCCAGATCCGCATAGCGATACAGCGCACGCGCCAGAGGGGGCGCCTCGACGACGGGAATGCCGTGCTCTTCGGCCAGTGCGCGGATGCGTGCGGCCACCTGGTCAGCGCCCAGCGCCAGCACCACTGGTGCCCGGTTGCGCCCCTGGGTGTAGCCCAGGGCGACGGCATAGTGGCTCGGGTTGGTCACCACCACATCGGCTTTGGGTACTGCAGCCATCATGCGTTTGCGGGCGCGCTCGCGCTGCAGGGTGCGGATGCGCTGCTTGATCTGGGGGTTGCCTTCACTTTCTCGCATTTCATCCTGCATGTCCTGACGTGACATCTTGAGCTTGCGGTTGAGTTGCAGGATTTGCCACGGAACATCCACCGCGGCGATGACGAGCGTGGCCGCCGCCAGCCACACGAAAGCTTGCCCGCACAAAATGGCCAGTTGCATCGGGGCCAGGCTCGGCTCTATCTGCAGTAATTGCAACAACGGGCCTCGCTGGGTCCACAGCACGACGCTGGCCAGCACGCCGATGACCAGAACCTTGAGCACGGCCTTGCCCAGTTCGCCCAGGCCGGTGATTGAGAACATGCGTTGCAAGCCGGCCACCGGATCAAGGCGCGTCCAGTCAGGCGCCAGGGCCTGCGCGCTGAACACCCAGCCCCCGAGAGCTAGGCTGCCCGCGAGACTGGCCATCATGGTCAGAAGCACGATGGGTAGGAGTATCGCCAGCCCGGATAGGCCGACATGGCCGACAAAATGAAGCATCTGCGCAGGATCGCGGGTGGCGACGGTGGGGATGGTCAGTCCGGTCTGCAGCATGGTGCTGCCTTGCTGGTAGACCCAGTTCCCGCCATAGAACACGCTTGCGGCGATGCCCAGCAACAAGAGGCTCGACGTCAGGTCGCGCGAGCGCGCCACCTGCCCCTTGTCCCGCGCCTGTTGCTTGCGCTTGAGTGAGGCAGGTAATTCCTTGTCTTGGGCGCTTTCGTCAGCCATGGTTCAAGCAGGACGAGCACCCGCCTGCAACAGCAGGCGGGTGGACAGATCGAGGCCCACTTCGACCAGATGGCGAACCACCGTTTGCATGACCGGCATGAGCAGATACAGAGCGAGGAAACCCAGGGCGAAGAACAGCGGAAAACCAATGGCGAACAGATTGAGCTGCGGAGCCAGCTTGCTCAGGGTGGCCAGCCCCAGGTTGGCGATGATGAGCACACCCAGCACTGGCGCCGCCAGCGCCAGGCCGAGACTGAACAGGGCAGAACCCTCCAGCGCCAGCGCGTGCCAGGTGGCCGCCCCCAGACCGAGCGCAGGCCCGACTGGAATGAGGACGAAGCTGCGCGCCAGCACGGCCAGCAGCAGCAGATGGCCGTTGAGCGAGACGAACAGCAACATCGCCAGCAGATTGAGAAAACTCGCCAGGGTGGTGACCTGCACACCCTGAACTGGATCGAACAGCGTCGAAAAACCGAGTCCCATCTGGAGACCGATGATGCTGCCAGCCAGTTGCACGGCGCTGAGGATCAGAGTCATGGCCAGGCCAATGACTGCTCCCACCAGCAATTGCTGG
Organism: Thiomonas sp.; assembly: GCF_054608695.1. Classification (NCBI taxonomy): domain Bacteria; kingdom Pseudomonadati; phylum Pseudomonadota; class Betaproteobacteria; order Burkholderiales; genus Thiomonas; species Thiomonas sp. The sequence goes on along the minus strand of NZ_JBTRXV010000032.1, from coordinate 18,364 downwards.
ACCACCAGCATCCAAGCCAGACCACTTCCTAGTTGTACTGGCGGCATGGTTGGCAACGCCGGGGCGAGCGCCACGGCGATTAGCACTGCGAGGCCGACCCGGACCTGAATGGGGACTTGCGTGGCACCGAATACCGGGGCAACCGACAGCATGGCGAGCACGCGCAGGAAGGGCCAGAAAAAGGCGCCGATCCAGGTCTCGATCTGCGTGGAGGTGAAGTCGATCATGAGCCCAGAAGGCGAGGAATACTCTGGAACAGGCGAATGGTGAAGTCCATCAACACATGCAACATCCACGGCCCAGCGAACACCGCCGCGAGCCCGATGGCCAAAATCTTCGGCACGAAACTCAGGGTCATCTCGTTGAGCTGGGTCGCCGCCTGCAGCAGGCTCACCAGCAGGCCCACCACCAGCGCTGCGCCGAGCAGAGGCAGCGAGATGAGAAACATGACCCAAAGCGCCTGCTGGCCGAGGGTGGTGATGGCTTCCGGCGTCATGTTGGCTCCTTCAATGCACGAAGCTCTGCACCAGTGAACCGATCACAAGCTCCCAGCCATTGACCAGCACGAACAGCATGAGCTTGAGCGGAAACGACACGGTTACGGGCGACAGCATCATCATCCCCATCGACATCAACACGGCCGCCACCACCATGTCGATGATGAGAAAGGGAATGAAGACGATGAAGCCGATCTGGAATGCCGTTTTCAGCTCTGAGGTGACAAAGGCCGGAATCAACAGCGCCATCGGTGTTTCGGCCGGAGAAGCCAGCGGCTTATGGCCGGAAAGCTTGACGAACAGGGCCAAATCCTCCTGGCGAGTCTGTCCCAGCATGAAAGTCTTGAGCGGCGCCGAACCGGCCTCGAGCGCCTGGGTCATGGAAATCTGGTTGTCCATCAGCGGCTTGATCGCCACGTCGTTGACCTTGTTGAGCACTGGGCTCATCACGAAGAAGGTGAGGAACAAGGACAAACCGACAATGACCTGGCTGGGAGGAACCGTCGTCGTTCCCAGCGCCTGCTTGAGCAACGACATGACGATGACGATACGGGTGAAAGCGGTCATCATCAGCAGCATGGCGGGCAGGAACACCAGCGCTGTCATGAACAACAAGGTCTGCAGGCTCAAGGTGTACTCGGTACCACCGCCCGCCGCGGGTGTGCTGGTGAACGCGGGCAAACCCTGCGCCTGCGCCCACGCCGGGAGAAACAGGGCGAACAGAACGATGGTGTTGCAAAGTTTGCGGATGGACAGGTTCATGGACTTCGATCTTGGGGCTCGCCTCTTGCCGTGGCTTTGCGCAACCAGTCCGAAAAAACCACGGTGGCGTCGGTTTTTCGCACATTGAGCGCTTGCGGCAACACATGCAGGCAGCGCAGGCCCTGTGGACTCGAACCCACCAACAATTGCTGTTCGCCGACCTGTATCAGCAAAAGTCGTTCCCGCGGCGAAAGTGCCAGGGTCGCGATCACGCGAAATTCGGCATTCGCTCTGGCAAATCCCGGTTGCACTCGCCTAAGTCCTCGCAAAACAAGGAAAAAAAAGCCCAGCACAAGCGCCAGCCCGCCCAGGATACGCAGCAAAGCTGTCCAAGATATGGGATCAGACAAATTCGATTCTCCTGATCAAAGACGGATTTTTGACAAATGCAGTGGCGCCTTGTCAACAGCTTGACGCAACAACGGAAGCGAGAATAGACCGTACGAATCTTGGGCGGGCTCGAATTTGAAGCAGCACCCCATAGACGCCCCTGGTTCGCGGAGCGTTCAATTCGTGGCGGCATCGCATCAGGTTCGAGCTTGTGCAATGAGCGCGTCCAGCCAGCAAGTCGTGTGAAGTGGAATTTAAAAGCTGGATGAAGCCATCGCGATACCCGCGAGCCCCGGCATCGCCTGCCATTGCGGCAGGCCTGAAACAACGCGTGGCAGCCCGAAGTTTGACCCCCTTCGGGTGCGGTCGCTGCAAGGCAGCGGCCTGGGGGAACTCTCAGGTCTTCGCCCGCACCGCCACCAGGGCCGAGCCAACGATGAGCAGCGCCGCCAGGCCGAGCGGCCAGGTGAACGGTCGGCCGGTGGTCCACACCAGCAGCGTGGTGGACGCCAGCGGGGTGAGGTAACTGAGCACGCCGAGGGTGCGCGGGTCACCCAGTTTGAGGGCGCGGTCCCACAGGTAGAACGCGGCACCGAGCGGCCCCAGGCCGAGCACGGCGATACGCATCAGCTCCGGCACCGTGAGGTTCACGGCCGGCTCCAGCGCCGCGTGGCAGGCCAGCGCCAGCAGACCCGACAGCAGCGCGAACAGGCCGATGGCGGCCGTGGGAAAACCGCGCCCTTGCTGCGCCAGGCGCCGGCTACCCAGGGAAAACGTCGCCCAGATGCAGGCCGAGCCCAGGGCCGGCACGTAGCCCCAGGCGAAACCGCCATGCAGCCCGCGCCCGCCGACGATGGCAACGGCCGCCCCGGCAAAACCCACGACCGCCGCGCCGATGTGCACCGGCCGCAGCCTCGTTCCCGGAAGCAGCAGCGGTGCCAACACGACGATGAGCAGGGGCCAGAGGTAATTCACCAGATTGGCCTGCACCGGCGGCGCATGCCGCAACGCGATGAACAGCAGGAAGTGAAAGCCGAACAGGCCGTAGACGCCGAGCGCCAGCGCCGCGGGCCGCACCCGGCGCCATTGACGGAAAAAAGGCCAGGCCGGCACGCTGCCCACGATGAGCGCCAGCCCGGTGAGCAGGAAGGGCGGCACACGCGCGAGTTGCACGCCGAGCGTGGCCAGCAGGGCCCAGAGGGTGATGGCGCCGATGGCGTAGAGGTTGGCGCGAGCGTGGGTGGAATGCATGGGCACACTGTGAGTGTAAGTGGCGCGCGCGGCCGGGGATGTTGCCCAACACCGGCTTGGTGCTGCGCGACAGGCACAACCACTGCAGCGCGGGGCTCACTCTGTGGAGCGGGGCTTGCTCCTTCGGCAGGCAGTGGCTGCGCAGCCGAGTCGGCGGTGGCAGCGCCTGCTCATCCATGCGGCTCAGGCTGACCCGGCCGATCTGGCGAAGGCGGCGTCCATCAGGGCGCGGATGGCGGGGAGGCTGGAGCGGTGTGGACAGCCGTCAGATCAGGGGCCGGCGCTGCGCCCAGGGCTGGGCGGCTTCGAGCTGGGCGGCGAGTCGCAACAGCAGGTCTTCGCGCCCCCAGGGGGCGATGAACTGCACGCCAACCGGCATGCCCTGCGCATCGACCTGCAGCGGCAGCGACATGGCCGGTGCGCCGGTGAGGTTGGCCAGTTGCGTGAAGGGGGTGCGCGCCAGGCTTTGCCGCGCCAGATCGTCGACGATGCCGGTCTTGCGCAGCAGCCCGCCCAGGCCCAGGGCCAGCACCAGGCGCAGCGCGGCCTGCTGGCTGGCGGGGGTGTCGAGTTCGCCGATGCGCGCGGGCGGCTGCGCCGTGGTGGGGGTGAGCAGCACGTCGTAGCTGGCATGGAACGCGGCCAGGGCGCGGGCAAAACCGTTCCAACGCGCGTGCAGGGCGACGTATTCGGCGGCCGGCAGGCTGGCGCCGATGGCGGCGATGGCGCGGGTGTCGAGCTCGAAATCCGCCGGCCGCGCGCCATGCGCGCGGATGCAGCGCCGCATCTCGGCGGCGACATGGCCGAAATAGATGCCGAGATAGCTTTGCGCCAGCGCCAGGCCGTCAATCGCCGGCGCGGCGGGCTCGACCCGGTGGCCGAGCGACTCCAGCAGATGTGCGGTGCGCTCCACCGCGGCGACACACTCGGGGTGCACCGCGCCGCCCAGCGGCGAAGCCACGCTGAAGCCGATGCGCAACCGCCCCGGTGCGGCGCCCACTTCGAGCGCATAGGGCCGCAGCGGCGCGGCCACGGCGTAAGGGTCGCCCGGCTCGGCGCCGGCAACCACGTCGAGCAACGCAGCGCTGTCGCGCACGCTGCGGGTGAGCACATGGGTGCAGCTGGCGCCTTCCCAAACCTCGTCGGCCGCCGGGGCATGGCTCACCCGGCCGCGCGAGGGCTTGAGCCCGAACAGGCCGCAATAGGCGGCGGGAATGCGGATGGAGCCGCCGCCATCGGACGCACCTGCCACCGGCACGATGCCCGCGGCCACGGCCGCCGCCGCGCCGCCGGACGAACCGCCGGGCGTGTGGTCCAGGTTCCAGGGGTTGCGGCAGGGGCCGAACAGCAGCGGCTCGGTCACGGCCTTGAGCGCGAACTCGGGCAAGTTGGTCTTGCCCAGCACCACCAAGCCGGCGTCCTGCCAGCGCTGCGCCACGCTGCTGGTGGCGCTGGCCAGGACCTCGCGGCGCGCGCGCGAAGCCCAGGTGGACGGCATGCCCGCGACGTCTTGTCCCAGGTCCTTGAGCAGGAAGGGCACGCCGGCAAAGGGGCCGTGCTGGCCCTGGGCGAATTGCGTGCCAAGTTGCGCGCGGGCCTGCTCGCGCCAGTCCATCACCACGGCGTTGATGCGCGGGTTGAGCGCATCCAGCCGCGCCAGTGCGGCATCGAGCACTTCGGTCGCGCTCACCTCGCCGCGTGCGATGAGCGCGGCCAGGGCGGTGGCGTCGAGGGCGGGGTCGATGTCGGGCATGGCGTCAAGCATAGAGCCAGTGGCAGGGCCTTGTCCGCATGCCCTCGTTGACCGCCGTTGGCGGGCGGTAAGAAGCTGCTGGCATTGCTCGCGCCGAACGCGGCTGCGTTCCTAGGGCCTGTTCACGCCATTGCTGCGCCCGAAGCAACAAACAGCCGTCCGGCCGAATCGGCCCTGTCCTCGCAGATCGCGGCCGAACACAACGAGACGAGCGACAGCGGGCTGAACTTTTATTCCGCCCTCCAGAGCCACCAACAATGGAAGGCCCGTCTCGGGGAATACGCCCATGGCGACAGCGACGGGCAACTCGACGTCGGCACCATCTGCCGCGACGATCGCTGCGCGCCGGGCATCTGGCTGCATCGCGCGGCGCGCATGCCCCTTGCGCAATTCGGCCTGTTCAAGCGCCTGCTCGAAGAGCAGGCCGAGTTCCACCGCCAGGCCGGCGAAGTGGTGCGCCTGATCCAGTCGGGCGCGGGCGAATCGGCCTGCACGGAACCGGCCAAGGGCCAATACGCGCGCATTTCGCACAAGGTGATTTCAACCCTGAGCGAGCTTTATCTCGCCGTGACCCTGCCGACAGGCCGCACGCACTGAGCCCCAGCACGCAGCCTCCGTCGAAGCAACCGGCGATGCTGCGCAGCCCCAGCCTTGCGGCTTACGAGCCCGCGGCGGTGAGTTGCTACGACGCCGTGGCGCAGCCCCGGCAAATTGCGACTGCGCCACGGTCTGCGCCGCATGGCCGAGGGTGGCGCCGCAGTCGAGGCCAGCGATGCCCAGGCCGCATGCCTGACGGCGCATTGGCTGCAGCAGGCGCGCCGCAGAATCATCGCCCAGGGCACGGCGCTCGACGAGCTTGAAGGTCTGAACGCCGGCCTGCTGCAGATGCAGACCAGCGGGGTTGATGCGGCACACCGCGGTCACGCCGCGCAAGCGCTGCCGGACCGGGCCTGGATACGCAGCAACAGGCGCAACTCTTTCAGCGCCATGTGCGCCTGGGCACGCAGCCCGGCCGCACCGCCGGCTTCGGCCTGGGCCTGTATTTCGTGCGTCTGGTGGGCGGAGAAGCACGGCGGCGGCGTGGGCGTGCAATCAGACCCGGGGCAAGGCGCCAGCTTCTGGATGACGTTGCCCTTGGAGCCAGGCTGAGGGGAACTGGGCGCTGCGCGAGGCGGCCGTGCCTGGAGTTTGCCGGCTTGTTGAGGCGCTTGCTCGGGCGCCGCTTGGCGTCAGGCCTGTTCGCGGCACTGCTGCGCCAGCGCCACCAGCGCCTCGCGCACCTCGCCCGCGTTGTGCACCGGCGCGGCGAAATCGATGCGCAGCAGCCGGCCGTCGGCACGGACGTCCATGCCATCGGTGTCCACCCCGACCATGCTCACCTCCTGCGCCTGCACACCGTGGAGATGGGCGCAGTAGGCGCGCAGATTGTCGGCGTGGTCGGCATGCATGTGCTGGATGATGCCGGGCTCGGACTCGGCCAGGCTGTTGGCCGGAGGGGCGAAATCGGCCGGAGCGATCCAGTGGATCTTGCCGAAGCCGCCGATGAAGCGCACCGCTTCCACCTCGATGCGGTAGAAGAAAAAATCGTGCATGCCGAAGTAGCCCTCGGCCTCGGGCAGGTAGCGCAGATAGCGCGGGCCCAGCGCATCCTTGTCCGCCAGGCGGCTCGCACGGCCGACGAGGGTGACGCGCCCCGCCGCCTGCGCATCGTCCGCGCAGGGGTGGGCGATGATGCTGGCGCGCGGGTCGGCGTCCAGGTTCTTGGTGTGCTCGGCCAGGGTTGAAATCAAAATCACCGGCCGGCCCTGGTGGTCGAGCATGAACGGCGCGATCGAGCCGAAGGGCATGCCGCCGAGGCGTTTCGACAAGGTGGACAGCACGCCGTTGGGATGGGCGCGGACGAATTGGCGGGCTTCGAGGCCGAGATCGGTCATGGCAGTGACTTGGCAAAGTGGGCAAAGTGCAGGGGAAATGAGGCAAGTGGGGCACGACGTGCTTGTTGGCCATCGGCGGGCCAGCGGTGGCCCGCCAGACGCCGAACCTGGCGCAAAGTACCCGAAGGTATTGGCTATTGTGCCGCTGCGGACAGCCGGCGAATGCATGCGCAAGCGAATGTCGTCCTGGGGCGGTCGCCCGAGCGGATGTACAGCCGAAATCCAACATCCCGTCCGGCAGCGCAGGCGGCTGACCAGCGGCCCGGGCGTGCGCCTCGGCGCATTCGGACTTGGCGCCAGCGGGGGCCGGCACCAAGGCGATGGGTTCAGCTCGCGGCCAGCAAGTGCTCGACCTCGGCGAAGCTCTGCGGGCGCTCGGTCGCCTCGATCGGAGAGCCGAGCTGACGGCCAATTTGCGTGGTCGAAAAAATGCCGCGGATGGTCGGCACATGGCCGCGCTCGAGCACCAGAGCATGCTGGCGGCCACTGGCGCGCAGGGTCATCACCACATCGCCAACGCTGGAATGCTGCACCTCGTTGTAGTCGAGCACCTGAATCTGCTCGCGCGGCACCATCACCCGTTCCACCAGCACCGCATCACGCGGCGTGCCATCGCTCACCGCGACGCGGATGGGTTTTTCGCCGAGCAGGTCGCGCGCGGTGATGATCCCCAGCACATCATCGTTCGCATCCACCACCAGCAACAGCCGCACGCGGGCGTGGATCATGCGTTGTTGCGCCAAGTCCACGGTGGCGTCCGGGCTGATGGTGACTGCGCTGACGCGCCGCAGATCGGTCATCACCGCCGTGGCCGGGGCGTCCATGTCGACATGGGCAGGGCGGCCGAGATCGACTTCACTGAAACGTGTCTGTGCCGGCAAGATGCTGGCATGCAGGCTGCGATATATCGTCATGCTTTCCTCCTGGATTGCTGTGCCGCACCATCGCTGCCAGGAAATCCGGCAAACGACAGTTTCCACGCGAACCAATGTAGACCCAGGCCGCGGGCCCTGCTGTTTCGACGTGTCCCCAGTCGCAAGCAAATATTGCAGCGCAGCATGGTTCCCGCCGTGGCCTCCAGGACTTCGAGATCCTCCATTAGACGCTGTCCATGCCCCAGTGAACGCTGCGTGGATCGAAGGCGTCGCGCCCTTGGTGGTCTTCAGGGCTTGCGCGCCGAAGGGACCAGTATCAGTTGCTCAAGGGCGGCCAACTCGCGCTCGAATCGACTCGCGGCCAGCAGGGACCGCTGAACCATGTCAGCGCGCACCGCATCGGCGCACGGCGAAGGCAAGGCGTCGAAGGGTTCTTGCTCGAGTCGAGCTGCGGTCTCGACAAGCACCTCGGCATCCTCTCCCGGAGGGGCGACGGGACTGGCGGTGCCCGCCGAATCTGCCATGCGCGGTGTTGTGCTCGCCCGCAGGGCGGGTGCTACCACCGCGGGCTCCAGTGGTTGACGAGTGCACCAAGGGGACCGATGTTCGCTGAGAAAGCGCCACCTTGACGGTGTTCGATCTCACTCATGCGACGCTCCAGGTCGTAAATGTCGGTGGCTTGCTCGAGATAGGCTTCATCGCCGTTGCGCGAGCCGTGACTGGCGGAAAACATGGCCTTGAGTTGGCCCAAGAGTTTGTTCATGATGCGTCTCCCTTGTGGGGAGCCAAGGCAACCCTCGATTAGGGTTAACCCTAGTTTAATGCCTCTTGCCGAGGTTTGCAGTTCATGCGTTTGTCAGGCACGGTGTGCGAGCGCGCTTGCCGCGCAGGACCTCGCAGCGGCGAATGCGGGCCGACTGCACCGCTCGATGCCGGCTCCGGACGCTCATTCAACGCTGCAGGCCGCATGGTGTGGACTGCGAGCGAATCAATCAGCGTGTCCTCAGGTCAACTCGTTATGACAGTTCGTTCCGGCGGCGGCGTGAATGCGGTAATCGGCGGGAGTGCGCCCGAGTACTTTTCCACTTGAACCAACGACGTTTTCGCGATGGACCCTTGCGAAAGCCGTGACGCCGGCTCGTCAAGCGTAAGCACATTGACGTTCCCGTGCTTGTCCAGGCTGCCGACGCTTCCGGGACGTTCTGGGTCGTACCAGGCGCCTTCCGCGATACGTACCACACCATGGCGCACTCGATCCGTCACGACCGCACCCGCCAGAACCTGCCCGCGATCGTTGTAGACGCGGACGACATCGCCATTTGCGATCTTTCTTGCTTGAGCGTCGCGGGAGTTGATCCACACCGGCTCGCGCTCATTGACCTCATACCATGCACGAATCCACGTGTTGTCGAGCTGCGAGTGAAGCCGATTTCTTGGGTGCGGCGAGTCGAGATGAAGCGGGTATTTAGCCGCTTTGGGGCTGCCGAGCCACTCGGCCGGTTCAAGCCAGGCGGGATGCGGCGGGCAGTCGTCGTAGCGATAAGACGCAATCTGCTGCGAGTAAATTTCAATTTTGCCGGACGGGGTGCCGAGGGGATTGGAATCCGGATCCTTGCGAAAGTCTCCATACATGACGTGGTCCGCAGGGCCTTCCGGAAACTCGACATAGCCTTTTTCCCAGAACGACTTGAAATCCGGCATCTCAAACCCCTGAGCGTGTGAGCTCTTCGCCGCGGTTTCATAAAAATGCTGTAGCCAGTCCATCTCGCTACGACCCTCGGTAAAGGTCTGTTTGAAGCCAAGACGCTCGGCCAGGGCAGTGAAAATGTCGTAGTCAGAGCGCGCCTCAAAGAGGGGATCGATCGCACGGTGCATGGCGACAATGAAACGATCGGGGGCTTGAGCCCGTGCAAGGTCGTTGCGCTCCAGCTCGGTGACTGCTGGCAACACGATGTCGGCGAACTTCGCCGTAGGCGTCCAAAAGATTTCGTTGACGATGATGGTCTCAGGCCGCTGCCATGCCTTGACAAGTTTGTTCGTATCCTGCTGATGGGTGAATGGATTCCCACCGGACCAATACACAAGCCTGATGTCGGGATACGTCAGCTTTTTGCCATTGAACTCGATCGACTTGCCGGGGTTGAGAATCGCATCGCTGATCCGCGCTGTAGGGATAATGAGGTTGAGGGGGTTCTTGCCGGCGGGGATACCAGTCACACCAACAGCCCCGCCAGGATCGCCGTAGTTGCTGTAATACCCATAGCCGAAACCGAAGCCCCCTCCGGGAAGCCCGATCTGCCCCAGCATCGCGGCCAGCGTGATGAGCGTCCAGTAGACCTGCTCGCCGTGACTAGCACGCTGGAGTGCCGCCCCCGCGATGATCATCGTCCGCTTTGCCGCCATCTTGCGCGCTAACGTTGTGATCTCTTCTGCATCGACTTCGGCGATTTTCGATGCCCACTGTGCGTCTTTGGGCTGGCCATCGGCCTTGCCAAGCAAGTAATCGAGAAACTTGTCGAAGCCGATGGTGTACTTGCTGATGAAGTCCTTGTCGTAGAGCCCCTCTGTGTAAAGCGTATGGGCAGCGCCGAGCATCAAGGCAATATCGGTGTTCGGGCGCGGCCGAATCAACTGCGGCTTCAGGTATTCATCATCCTCTTCCGCGACTGGATTGATCGAGATGACCTCTACCCGAGCCTCCTTGAGCTTACGGATCCATGTGACAGTCGCGTGATCACCACCTCCGCCGCGAAGGATCTGAGCATTCTTCAGCGGCGTCGATCCAAACACGACCATTAATTGCGTGTTCTTGATAATGTTCGGCCAAGTTGTCAGTGGGCCGCTGATCGGCTGCGCGCTGCCGACAACATAGGGAAGGATCTTCTTTGCTGCCGCCCAGCTATAGCCTCCGTTCTCACCGACGTAGCCCCCGAACTGTCCGAGAAACCGATGAAGAAGCGTCGACGCGTCATGCAACTTCCCCGCGCTTCGCCAGCCGTTCGAGCCGCCGAAGATCGCCTGCGCCCCATGGCTTGCCTTGACCCGGGTGAGTTCTTGAGCGACGAGTTCGAGTGCATGGTCCCATGACACGCGCACGAATGGCTCACGACCACGCGAGGTCCGACCGCTGCGAAAACCATGCTTCAGATAGCTCTCGCGAACCATCGGATAGTTCACGCGGTTCGCCGCGTACACGCGATCGGGCATAGCTTGAATCATCGGACTAGGGTAAGCGTCCTTTGCGAAGGGCAGGACCCCGACGAAGCGCCCGCCTTCAAGCTGCGCGAGAAAGCTTCCCCAGTGCGAGGAACTCATGACCGTGGATGCGTCGTAAATCGGCCCGGCAAGCGTTTGCGCTCCAGCCGACATGAATGGGCTGGCGGCAATCGCCCCAATAAGCGCTTGTGCTTCAGCCAACACCAAGGGCCTGGCGGCCACTGCTGCAGCAATGGCCGCGCTAGTTTTTACAAAAGTGCGCCGGCTGACCTTTTTCACACCGTTCTTTTCCATAGCGATCTCATTGGCTCTTTGCGTTGGTCTGAAGGAATTTCAGGATGAGTGCGTCCTCGTCTTTCGTGAGAGATGCATTCTTTGCCATGACTCGAAGCACCCCGGGCCACTGATTGGCCGTGAATTGATCTGGCGTGTGCAGCGCGTGACACGCGCTGCACCTTGTGTTGTACAGGCCCTGCGCAGCATCCCACACTTTCGCCACATCTGACACGGTGGCATCTTGTTGGATCCAGGCCTTTACCGTTACATCCTGCCAAAACGTCCCGTACTCGTCCTTGACAACTTTCGAGACCGCGGGGGTCAGTTGAGCGGGGTCTGCAATGTGGACCAAGAGCATTCGCTGGCCTTCAGCCGAAAAAACGTTTGTCGGTGCATTCGTCGTCGACCAGCCGGAGATTTCGACCTCGCTCATTGCTCCGACGGACTTCAGGACTTTGACGGGGGTTCCCGGTGTCACGGTACCGACAATGGGCCCAGCCGGACTGGCAAGCAGTGCCGCTACCTTCATCCCAATGAACGTATCGCTGGCTAGAGCGGAATCCGCCAGTGCCGGGAGACTCTGCGAAAGGAACAGCGCTATGAGCGCTACGGAGACTAAGAATCTCAAAAATTCCTTAACAAGAGTCATTGTTCTTATAAAAATGATTGATATCAAATTGCAATTAATCATCGCTCCTTCCTCTTCTCCTATATGTTGTGATGCAGTATTCCGCATGCAGCGCATCAGAGTAAACCCTTGGTTGACCTGGTCTTGATCTACCTCAAGGGGAGCTGCACAGCCGATGTAAGCGAAAGTTTCGGCTGCGAGATATTGGACCCATTGGGGATGTGGCCAACCATCACCCGTTACTGGGCCTACTTTCGCAACACCCTGGGCGTGGCCATCCTGCTGGCCCCGTTTGCCCTGGCCGCCTGGGTCTTCAAGCTGGGCATGCAAGGCGGCGGCAGCATGGCTTGGTGGACAGGACTGCTCGGTGCGCTGGCCGTGTTGCTGTTTTTCGGCAAGATGGCCAGGATGTGGGTCGACTGGCGCATCCTGCTGCCTGAGTTGTGGCGCATGGCGGCGCCGATCGCGGGCGATCTCGCACGCCTGGTGCGCCGCAAGCTGGGCGCGGCATCGTTTCGGGTGCGCACCGACTGGCGCGACCTGCGGCGCTGGGCGCGGCGATAAGCGACCAGAGGCGAGACAAGACGGGTATCCGGATTGGGCTGGGTTCAGCCACAAAGAAATCCGGTTTGAACCGGACGACGCCGAATTGATGCATCCGTCGGAAGTCCGAGCAGTCGTGAGAGCCTGCTGTGTGGACTTATGGCGAACCGGGTGTTTGGCTGAACTCGACCCCTATGCGCAGGCCGCAACTATGTGCCGGTGGTCCGGCACGGATGTCGCCTGCCCCTATGGCGGCCTGCGGTCGAGGCCGGGGAAGTCTGCACATAGTTACGGCGTCTGCAGCAACCGCATCAGCGCGTCGCGGTAACAGGCCACGGTGCGCGGGCTGACCGCGCGTTGCGCGACCAGGTACTCGGTGAAGAACTGCCGCACCAGCGAGGCGAACGACGGTGGCTTCGGTGCGGTGGCCTTACGCATGTTCCACCTCCGCGTGCGACATGAACGACTCGAACCGCCCTGCGGCCAGCGCCATCAACTCCGGCACCGCCGAGAGGGACCAGTCGGTGTTGGTCACCATCGCATGCCCGACGTAGGTCCACAGCGACAGCATCGCCTGGTCGATATCGACGCCCTGGGCCTGCCATTGCACGATGCGCCGAACGACAATGGGGTGTGCCTCAGGTCATGGATGCGCCGGGCGTGATGGGCGCCCCCCGGTTGCGCCAGCCCAATTGCCGGCGCAACTCAACGAAGACGCGATGCGCCTGCCCATCGCCCAGCGGCAGGCCTCGCCGTCGACCTCGGGTGCCGATGAAGAAGGCAGCGTCCTCCACATCGGGCTCGCCCGCCAGGTCGCGCATCCAGCGATACCGACGCAGGGCGTCCACGGTGCTCGGGTGCATCGGCACTTGACGCGACTTGCCGAACTTGGTCTGGTGGATGCTCAGCATTCCGGCCTTGAGATCGACGTCCATGTTGCGCAGTGACAGCGCCTCGCCGACCCGCAGGCCCGAGCCGTCGCGCCGCAGCCAACAGATCGACGACCTCCCGCTCGCCGTAGATGTGCGGTGCCAGCCGCTCGGGCGGCCGTCCGAAGATCGCGTCATCAGGAACCTCGGTGTGCGGCTCGAACTGCTGCAGCCAGCGCATGAAGGTGCGCAGCCTCTTCAGCCGCCGCGCCCAGGTGTGCGGATCATTGCCGCAATGGCTGTCGCGTCGCGCCCAGTCGGCCATGGCTTCCACCGTCAGCGGTCCGCGATGGCCCACGGACTGAACATGACGCGCGCAGCGGCTCAAGGTGCAGGCATCTTGGCGACGGGAGAACCCCAGACGGCGGCGCTCGGCCAGGTAGAGATCGACGCGCGATTGGACAGAGGCCGGCGCGCTCATGCTGCGCTCCCCGGCCACGGCAGTATCACCTCGGCAAGCTTGCGGCTGTCGAGCTTGGCGTCGATCATCGTGGTGTTCAGCGAGCGGTGACGCAGCACGTCGGCCACCTCCTTCAGCGACGAACAGGCTCGGGTACGCCCGGCCCTCGAACGCATCCTGGTTGTCGGCGGTGACCACCACCCGATGCTCGACGCCGCGGTACTCGCGCAGGAGGACGGTGCCTGTTGCCGGACGGTCATCGCGCGGGCGTCCGGTGTCGATCAGCGCCTGGGTGCGCCGGTGATTGCACTCCAAGAGACTGGGGTCGCTCTTGCGGAATTCGACCTCCTGCAGCCGGTACGCCAAGCGGCGCTCGAGGAATTGCCGGTTGTGCGTCGGTGCCTCGCGGTCAAACAGATCGCGCCACAGGCGCTTGACCTCGGCCATGGGCAAATCGGGCAGGACGGCGTGGTAAACGGTTGCGTGTTCATCGGGATTCCGCGTTGTTGACAGGGTCTGTATGAACGCGCTGGCGGCCAGAGAAGACAAGGTCAAACGCTTTCTCTGCGGCCAGGTTTGCGGACTGCGCAACACTGCGGCTGCGCAGGCGCACCAGTCCGTTGGCCATCTGTGCGGCGATCTCTCGCCGCCGCTGCTCCGGGGCCATCCGGTCAGAGGGAATCTGGTTGATTTGAGGCATCGGTATCGGTCCTGTCCGTCAATCTCGCTTGATACGAAATTTTCCGGGGGAACCGTCGCCGGGGCCAGGAGAGAGTTGTCGGCGGTTGCGGGGTGGTGCGGATGGCCTCGATTTTCAGAATGTTCTGTCATTTCCCTAGCATCGGGTGCCACCACTTGGACAGCCGCTCGGACAAGACGCGGGCGGGAAAATCTTCATAGTGCGAAACGTCGTTGAACAAGCGCAGGCGCGGGCGCACCTCGTTCATGAAGTCCAGGATGGTGAGCGCAGCCGGGCTCTGGTCGAGTCGCTCGCGATAGCCCCGCATATCGAAGCCGAGCAGGCTGCTGACGAGCAGGCGATTGGTTCCCTTGTGGGAAACCACGATGACGGTGCGGTGCCGATGCCGTTCGACGATCTTCCTCATCAAAGGCAGGGCACGGTTGACCACGTTGATTCCAGACTCACCGTCTTGCGGCGCAATGGTCAAAGGGTCTTCCTCCCACATGGCATATTCCTCGGCATGGCGCTCGGTGACTTCGGCGCGGGTCAGGCCTTCCCAGCGGCCGTAGTCGATCTCCCGCAGATCGTCTTCGACCTGAGCCTCGATCCCATGCGGCCCGGCAAGGATGCGCGCCGTTTCGAGCGTTCGACCCATCGGGCTGGCGTACACCGCCGCAACGTCCGCGCCTGACAAGCGGATGCCAAGGCGCGCGGCTTGTGCGCGCCCCTCGTCGGAAAGCGGGATGTCGCTCGAGCCCGCAAAGCGGTCTTCGGCGGTGAGCCGGGTTGCCCCGTGGCGCACGAGCAGGATTCTGGTTGGCATGATGTGAAGCGCTCCTCGAAGAGTTTGAACGAGAGTTTCAGCGGATTGCACACGCAGGCTGGGAAAAGCCCGGTGGGACGCAGGGTTCCAGGCCGTCGGCGTCGAGCCGCCACAGCCAGAGCCAGCGGTTTTCGACAAGTTGACGCACTTGCTCATGCGCGGCAATCACACGGTCGATCATCGCTTGCGGCGCATCGATCACGATGTGCAGACGAATCGGATCGTGCATCCAGCGCACGCCGTCATGCACCGATTGCAGCGGCAGCCCGATGCGCAAATCGCCGCCATTGCCCTCGAACACGCCGATTCGGCCGCCGACGACGTTGTGGAGAATCTTGTTGCCGCTGCCGCAGTGATGCGGGTCGACGGTCGAGGCGAGGTACTGAAGGTTGATCCAGTGGGCGACGAGCATCGGCGCCGTCATCAGCGTCTCGAGTGCGCTGCCGTCGGTGTCGCTCTGCCAGTCGTAATCATGCAAAAAAACCCGCCCACTCAGATCAATGCCCCGCGTTCGATCACGCGGCGCGATGATGAAGGCGGCATTGTTCGCCAAACCCCATTCGGGTCGGGTTTGCGCCCAGTCCGACGCGCGTTCGCGCAGAGCCTGCAGGAGGCCCGCGGGCTCTTGCGCCTCATCGACCAGGCCCAGCGCAGGCGCCCGCTCGCTGCGGGTGGCCGCGCTTGCTGCATCGAGCCAGGTGCGCACCCGTTCCACATGTGCTCGCGCCTTCGCGGGAAGACCTTGCACATCGAACAGGGGTATTTCATCGGTCGTCGTGTTGTGCAGTGCCGCGACGAACACGGTGCCGGCTGGAACGTGGATGCCATGGTCGGCCAAGCCTGCGTGAACTTCGGGCTGGCACAGCAGATGCACGAGTGTGCGTGCATTGACCTCGCCGCTGTTTCCGCCGCAGGCGCCGCAATCCAGCGCGGCTGCGTGAGGATTGTTGGCGCTTTGGCCGGCGTGGCCGACGATCAACACCACCGGCGCGAAATCACGCGTCAGGCCCATGCCGCGCAGCACGCGGGCAGCCAGTTCGACTCGGGCGTTGACATCAATCCCGGTGATCCCGTATTGCAGTTTGCAGGCAAGCGCGAGCGGCAAGCCTTCGTTTTCAACGGGCAGCGCCGCTTGTGTCCGGCCCACCAAACCGCGAAACAAGCCGAACGCGGACAGCGCGCCGATGGCTTCGACCGTGCCGAAGGCCGCACCGGGCAGCCGCAGCAGGCGCGAAGCACGCGCCTGGCGCATCAAGCGCTTGCGGCGTAGCGCGGCAAGCGCCGCGTCCTCCGACGGGCTACCCAGCGTTTGCGTGGCGAGCAAGGAAGGGGCGAGTAAGCCGGGAAGCTGCGGGCGAGCCGCATCGCTGCCCAAGGGCGTGAACGCCATGGGCAAACCGAAGAATCCCGCATAGCCGATTGTCTGAATGCGGTCGCTGCAGGCCTCCAGCGCGCGGCGGATGACTTCGGAGCGCACGTCGATGCAAAACACGGCCTGCAGTTCGATCGCGCTGGAGCGCGGCTGCGGAGCGCCCGCCAGTCTGGCGGCCAGGTCGCGTGCATAGTCGATTTCCATCGCGCGTTGCCAGACCCAGTCCACCACGCGTTCGCGCCGGGCTCGGGCGATGCGCGCCGTCGCGTGTGCCCATTCGCTGACCCAGGCGGCGTGGCCGCTCGCAGCGCCGCGCGTTTGATCGTCGAGCAGGCATTCCCACGCCAGACGAATCGCCAGGAGATGCGCGATGTGTTCGTCGTCGTCGCCATGCAGACGGGCCTGCCAGCGCAGATACGCGCACCACGAGGCCCAGCCGAGCACCCTCAGAAGTAAAGCTTCGAGGTAATCGACCCAATGCTGGCGAGGCAGGCCAAGACGTTCGAGCGCCCAAGGCACGAGTTCACGAGGCTGCGCCGGAAGCTCGTGGGTCCCGCGCGCAAATCGATTGGCGCCAAGGCTTCGCCGGATGTTCCCATCATTCCGTAGCGCGGCCAGCCAGGACGCATACATGGGTTCGTCAGCGTCGGCTCGCCAGTCGGCTTGGTCGGTGTCGAAATGGCTGGCGCAGAACTGGCTGATCTGGTGTGTAGCCAGATCGGACCACGATGGTCCGTGGATGTTTCCCGGTAAGGCTTCGACCTCGCACAATGTCGGCAACTGCGGGATTTCAGGTTCGTGCGCGAGTGCGGCAACCAGAGCGGCTTGGTCCATCCTGCAGTCGAACTCGTCCGCTGCCTGCCGCAAGGCCTGAGCGGTGATGCGACCAGCGCGCCATTGCCGGGCAAAATCCTCGCGCGGCAGGGTCAGGCGCATACCGGCCAAGGCTTCGATGCGCGCTGCCGCGTGCTCCATTGGCAAGTCGACACGACCCCAATGCGGATTGACGGCGATGAACTGGTCGAGTGGCCAACTCGGCGCAATGCGCGCAAGCCGCATCGATGCAAAACTGCAGATCGGCATCGGTTGCCGTCGGCTGAACGTGAGGAACGGCATTCATATGCGCTCTCCGAAAGGTTGGGCGATCGTCCGCGCCGCGGGCACGGTACGCGTTGGTTGCGGCAGATTGGCAGGCCACAAGCGCCAGGCCAGGCGGGTGGCCCAATCGTCGAGGCCGAAGCCGGCATACGCTTTGGTGCCGATCGCTTGCAACCAGCGTGGCCGTGCGCCGTGGGCCAGGACCGCCTGGGTCGCATACAACACAGCCAGTGCCGTGACGGGTGCGACTTGCAACGCCAGGCTTCGCGTTGCGCCATCGCGCAAGCCAGCATGGATCAACGCGAGATGGCACAGCAGCAGGGCGGCAAACAGCCCCGCGAGGTCCAGCGCCGACCGCGGCAGCTCGCGCCAGTCCCCCGGCTGTGTGACCCACAGCGCGGGTGCGAAAGCCAAGGCAAGGACCACGAGCCACGCTGCGGGCAAAGGTGCGGCACCCAGCCATTGCGCCGCCTGCTCGTTGGCAAGCCGGGCAAGCCCCCAGCAGGTCAACGCGGAGCCAATCGGTGAAACCCAGCGCCATGGCGATACGCGGGCCGGAGTTGACAGCACCATGCGTGCCACAAGGGTTTCTTGCACCATGGACCCGGCGCGCAAAAAGGCGTATGCCTTGTACAGGGAATGGCCGACGATGTGTGCCAGGGCGAGCGTGTAGAGCCCAAGCCCGCATTCCACCAGCATGAAGCCCATTTGTGCACAGGTCGACCAGGCCAGCCTGACCTTGATGCTGACCCGCGTGAGCATGGAAAGCCCGGCAAGCAGTGCCGTTGCACTGCCCAAGCCGACGAGCAGCCATTGCGCCATGGGCACGGCATCCAGCAGGAACCCCAGGCGGATGAGCACGAAACCACCCAGATTGACGACCCCGGCGTGCAGGAGTGCCGAGACCGGCGTGGGAGCTTCCATGACTTGAATCAGCCAGCCATGTGCAGGTATCTGCGCTGTTTTCAGCGCCACACCGAGCACGAGCAAGACTG
>NZ_JBTRXV010000031.1:0-43574 GCF_054608695.1 Thiomonas sp. | reverse complement strand
CACCGCATCGAAGCGGCTCTGGCCAGGATGGTGCGCGACTGCGGCTCCAGCCTCGGATCCACGTCTTGCCCCTTGATCGAAGCACTGCATGCCCGTGTTCGCGACACGACACTTGAGCACGGCGATCCCGCGCATCCTTGATGCGTCGGGGCGGGGCAAGGCCACAAGACCTTGTCAACCATGGCGCAGCGCCGCTTGACTCCGGACTTTGGTACGGCCCTACAGTGCCACCATCGTCAACCGAACGGAGTTCGTGCATGCCTCAACCGAACCAACCCCATGGGCGTGGCGCCCTGTTCGCCGGTGGGCTCGCGGCCATCCTGGCCTCGACCTGTTGCCTGGGTCCTCTGATCCTGCTGTCGCTGGGCATCAGCGGCGCGTGGATCAGCAATCTGACCCTGCTCGAGCCCTACCGGCCGATCTTCATCGGCGCGGCTCTGGTCGCCTTGTTCTTCGCCTACCGCCGACTCTTCCGGCCCATGACGGCGTGCAAACCTGGCGAGGTCTGCGCCATTCCCCAAGTCAACGCCACGTACAAGTTGCTGTTCTGGGTCGTGGCGGCGCTCATCGTCGTCGCCCTGGCTTTCCCTTACGTCGCTCCCCTGTTCTATTGAAAGGAACCCTCATGAACAAGCTCCTGACTGCCATCACCCTCATTTCTGCTTGCACTGCCCCTGCCTGGGCCGGTGTGCAGACCGTCACCCTCGCCGTGCCCGGCATGACCTGCCCGGTGTGTCCGATCACCGTCAACAACGCTTTGCACACCGTACCTGGTGTCGAAAAGGTGGACATCAATTTTGGGAAAAAAATAGCCCAAGTCACCTTCGACGATGCCAAGACCAACGTCAAAGCCCTGATCAAGGCCACCACCGATGCGGGCTATCCCTCGACGGTGGCGCAGTAAGTCGATGACGCGACGGTTTGACTGTCGCCCTGGCCATGCGGCCGAGGCGGCGTGTACCGTCCTTCACCCCCTCGAAACAACGTTGTGCATTGGAGATGCCGTTATGGCCAACCCCTTGAGTTTTCTGACACGTCTCGGCGACAAAGCCGGCTCCCTCGGCGCGGTGGCTTCGGCCATGGGTTGTGCCGTGTGCTATCCAGCCATTGCCAGCATCGGCGCGGCCGTCGGCCTGGGCTTTCTCAGCCAGTGGGAAGGTGTTCTGTTCCACGTCGTGCTGCCGCTGTCCGCCGTGCTCGTCATCCTGGCCAACGGCCTGGGTTGGTTCGCGCACCGCCAATGGCATCGCACGGCACTCGGCATGATCGGCCCGATGCTGGTGCTGATTGGCCGCTACAGCCTCATCCGAGGCATCGTGTATCTGGGGCTGGCGGTCATGCTGGCCGTGGCGATCTGGGATCTCGTTTCGCCCGCCCATCGCCGCTGCAGCGCTGATGGCGGCACCTTGGCGGACCAAGCCGGACGTTGATCTTCCCCGAACCGAAACCATCCACCCCAAGGACAAACCCATGCAAACCCTGAGCATCAGCGGCATGACCTGCGACACCTGTGCCATGCATGTCAAGGACGTCTTGGAACAATTGCCCGGGGTGAGATCCGCGCAGGTCTCGTACCCGCACGGCTCAGCCCAGGTTGTTGCCGATGCCGGCGTGTCGTTGGATGTCATGGCGGCGGCCGTGTCCAAGGCCGGTTACTCGGCAAAACTGTCAACCCAGTCGCTCGAGGTGCCGAATGGCCAGCCCGGCGATACCACCGGCCCGGCACGGCGCGGCGATGGCAGCGACTTGCGCATCGCCGTGATCGGCAGCGGCGGGGCGGCCATGGCCGCAGCCATCAAGGCGGCCAGCAGCGGCGCGCAGGTCACGCTGATCGAGCGTGGCGTCATCGGCGGCACCTGCGTCAACGTCGGCTGTGTGCCGTCCAAGATCATGATCCGCGCCGCGCACATCGCCCACCTGCGCCGCCACAGTCCCTTCGATGCCGGCATCCAGCCCACCACCCCGGCCATCCTGCGCGACCGGCTGCTGGCCCAGCAGCAGGGGCGGGTGGATGAACTGCGCCACGCCAAGTACGAAAGCATCCTGGAGAGCCAGCCCGATATCACCACCCTGCGCGGCAATGCCCGGTTCAAGAACGGCGATACCCTGGTCGTGCGCCAGCAGGACGGGCGTGAACAGGAGGTGCGATTCGATCGCTGCCTGATCGCGACCGGCGCAAGCCCCTCGATCCCGCCGGTCCCTGGTCTACTGGACACCCCTTTCTGGACCTCTACCGAAGCGCTGGTGAGTGACACCATCCCGCCGCGCCTGGCGGTCATCGGTTCTTCCGTCGTGGCGCTGGAACTGGCCCAGGCCTTCGCTCGCTTGGGCAGCCAGGTCACCGTCCTGGCGCGCAACACGCTGTTCTCGCAGGAAGACCCGGCCATCGGCGAAGCCGTCACCGCCGCGTTCCGCGAGGAGGGCATCACGGTGCTGACCCACACCCAGGCTCGCGCGGTGGCCCATGCCGACGGCACCTTCGTGCTGACCACGAACCTTGGCGAGATTCGGGCCGAGCGCCTGCTGGTGGCCACGGGCCGTGCACCCAACACAGCCGAGCTGAATCTGCAAGCCGCTGGCGTCAAGCTTGATGCGCGCGGCGCCATTGCGGTGGATGACCATCTACGCACCAACGTGCCGCATATCTTCGCCGCGGGTGACTGCACCGATCAGCCCCAGTTCGTCTACGTGGCCGCAGCCGGCGGCACGCGTGCCGCCATCAACATGACGGGCGGCGACGCCGCGCTGGATCTGTCGGCCATGCCAGCCGTGGTGTTCACGGACCCGCAGGTGGCCACGGTGGGCTTGAGTGAGGCCGAGGCCCATCTGCAAAACATCGAGACCGATAGCCGCACGCTGAGCCTGGAGAACGTGCCCAGAGCCCTGGCCAACTTTGACACGCGCGGTTTCATCAAGCTGGTCGCCGAAGTCGGCTCCGGACGCATGATCGGCGTGCAAGCGGTGGCTGCCGAAGCCGGTGAACTCATACAGACGGCAACACTCGCCATCCGCAACCGCATGACGGTGCAGGAACTGGCCGATCAGTTGTTCCCCTACCTGACCATGGTGGAAGGCCTCAAGCTGGCCGCCCAGACCTTCACCAAGGACGTGACGCAACTATCGTGTTGTGCGGGGTGACGTGATCACGGCGCCCTCGCCCCAAGCGACGGTAGCACGCGGATACGTCTTTATGCCCATCGGGGTGTCAGGAACTTTAGCCTGTTCCGACCAATCCACTGGGGAGTATGCAACCCGATCCTCCCGAAGTCCCCGCGTCGGTTGATTTGCGCTTGCTCGAGGCGGCTTGCACCCATGCAGCCGTCGCCCCCCCTTCCACCCAACCCCAAGGAACTTTGCCCAATGAAACATCGCTTGCGTCTGTCCAGCGTTGCCCTGTTCGCGCTAATGGCTGTGGCGGCTCCCGCCGCTTCTGCATATGCGTCCCCGACGGGCACATCCGCGCTCTTGGTCGGAGCCTTCCCGGCCCCACCCATGGGGGGAGGCCCGGGCAAAATGGCGGTGGTGCGCTGGCCCGGCAATGCTGCGCATGTGGTGGACTTTGGCCAGGCCGGCACCCCCAAGGGGAATAGCTTTTTTGTCGGTGTGAATGCGCAGGACCACCAAGTCTTCATCCCGAGTCTTGCCGGGACCACCAATGTGATCGACCTCCGTACAGACAAACCAGTCCGGCAATTCAAGAGCATCCCGGGTGGGCGCGTGGCAGTCGTCTCGCCCGACCACAGTCTGGTGTTCGTGCTCTCCGGCAAGGCTTTGGCGGCGTACTCAACCCGCGATGATGCGTTGCGCTACGAGATCCCGGTTGGTGGCAATGCGCTGGCGTTCAACGCGGACGCCAGCCACTTGTATGTGGGTGGCAATATGGATACGGCCATCGCCGATATCGATCCCGCCACCGGCCACATCCTGCGGCGGATCCCCATCGGCCATTCCGGGGATCTGGCCTGGGCACGCGGACTGTTGTTCTCTGCGGACATCCAGAGCGGCGTGATGAGCGCATTCAATCCCGTGACCAACGCGATCTTCAGCATGCCCACGGCTGAGGTGGATCCCCATTTCGCGTATGCCAAAATCCCCGCCGCCACGGCTGGGTTCATGCAACTGGCGGTCAGCCCCGACCAGAGCAGCGTGTACGCGGCAGGGTTCTCGGGGCACATTCTTCGGTTCTCCACCACCGGGCCGCGCTATCTGGGTGAGGTCAAGGTTGCCGTCGGCAAGCCAGGGCCCGACAAGCTCAGCGGCCTCGCGGTGCTGCCCCATGGCGCCGAGGCCATCATCACCATCGAAAACCGCCACGAGTCCGTGGTGGTCGATCTGCGCAACGGCCAGGTGCTCCAACGCCTGCCAGGCATCGCCAGCAATCGCTGGGTGCTGACGCACGAATCCGACTGATTCGTGATGGATGACTGGAACCCGAACAACAAGGAGATTGAGATGCCCAAATTCCTGCTGGCCTTTGTTGCCGCATTTGTCCTGGTCCAGGGCGCCTGGGCACAAGCCCCGCAAGTGATTGCAGTGCGCAGCACGCACACGGTTGCGCAGACGCTGCAGCATCTGGAACACGCGATCCAGCAGCGTCATTTGCACATCGTGGCGGTGGTGGATCACAGCGGCTCGGCGCACAAGGCGGGGCTGGAACTTCGGCCCACCAAGCTGGTGATCTTCGGCAATCCGGCCTTGGGCACGAAGTTGATGCAGATGAACCAACAGGCAGGACTTGGGCTGCCTTTGAAGATGCTGGTCTGGGAAGATGCCGAGCATCGGGTCTGGTTGGGCTATACCGACCCTGCGGTGTTCGCGCAGCGCTACGACATCAGTCCCTCGGCCCAGCCCATTCTGATCATGACCAAGGCCCTGCATGCGATCGCTGCTGAAGCCGCTGGGGGCTAGGTCAGCCAAGGATTCGGACGGGGCCGTTGCTCTGTCCGTAACCGGAAATCTGGACTCGGCATCTCAGGCGCCCCCAGCATGGACTGCCGCCCGACTTGCAGGTGAACTCCTGCCCATCCCACCATGGAGCTCCCAGTCATGATCGTGACCACCACAGAAAATATGGTGGTGCTCCGCAATCCGAAAACTGGCGAACGGCGCTATGTGCGGGATGCGTGAACTTCATTTGGCTCAAAGTCTTTGCTTCAGGTTCGAGCTACCAACCCGCAACACCTTGCATGACGACACACCCATTCAATAAGGAGATCCACCATGCCCCGACTCATTCCGAGTCTCGTGCTCGCAGCAGCCTGCCTAGGTGGAGTCACTGCTGCTGTTGCGGCGGATTCCAGTGCCGTGCAAGAGCCCTACGGCACCGCCCAGTTCAAGAGCTACAGCGACATCGACAGCCTCAAGACGCTCAAGGTGGTCTGGGATTTCAACTTTGCGGATCCCAAGTCGGTGGGCTTTGTCTTCAACAATGTCGCGGCGCTGATCAAAGCGACCGAGGACTATGGCCCCCATGGCTTCCACCCGATCAAGGTCGTCATCGTGTCGCACGGCCCCGAGGTGGTGTTGTGGGCCAAGCAGAACTACGCCAAGTACAAAGACATCGTGGACCGTGCCGCCAGCTTTGCCCAGCAAGGCGTGAAGTTCGAGGTCTGCCGCAATGACGCCGCTGCCCTGGGTTTCAAACCCGAAGACCTGGATGGCTTCGTAACCGTGATTCCAGCCGGCCCCTATGCCCTGACCTATTGGCAGAACAAGGGCTACGCCGTGATGGAACCAGGTGCAACCCTGCCGACCAAGCCGTTCACGGAGTTCAACAAAGGCGACACCGGGAAGCCGTGAGATGCAATGACCTCCGGGGTTGAAATGAACGGGCTATCAGCGTCGCATCTTTTGCGTCGACTCGTGCCGTTCTTGCTCCTCCAGCGACAGGGTTGCCGTGGGCCGGGTGAGCAAACGTGGAAGGCCAATGGGCTCGCCGGTCGCTTCGCACCAGCCGTAGCTGCCGTCACGAATGCGCAGGAGCGCCTTGTCAATCGCATGCAGGTGTTTGCGCTCCCGGTCTCGCACCCTGAACTCGATCAAATGATCCTCTTCGAGGGACGCACGGTCCGACGGGTCCGGCGTGGGCTCAAGCACCTGCAGATGGTGGGTGGTGTCTTGTGCTGCGCGCAGCAACGCATCGCGCTCGGTGCACAGCAGCGCTTGGAAAAACGCCAGCTGTTCCGACGACATGTAGTCGGCTTCGGGCATGGCGAGCAGCTTGGCTTGAAATGCGGGCGTGACTGCAAAGGCTGAGATGCGCATCGTGGCCGACCTCTTCATGGAGCCTGAGCTCAATGGGCGCATCATGCCACCTTCACATGAACGCCCGGGCAAAAGCCACCCACACGCCTACACTTGTTTGACTGGCCCCGCACATTCGCGGGCTGCCATTTTGGAGGTTCATCATGCCTAAAGGTCAACAGCGCGGCAACAAGGAAGCGAAGAAACCCAAGAAGGACAAACCCATCGTTCTTCCCGCTGGAAAAGCTCCCCTGGCACCACTGGTTCCTGAGCTGCGCAAGAAAAAGTGAGTGCGTCCATGTTGGGAACTGTCGAGCCTGCCCGTGGTTTTCCCTCAACCTCCACCATGCCCTTTGCCACTGACCACCCCGCTGTTTTAGACCGCCTCGACGACTTGCTCCTGCAAGACTGGGGGCCGGCCGTCACCATGGACCTGTCCATGCTCGGCGGATTCTTCACCGCCGCGATCACCAGCCAGAAAGGCATCAGCCACCGGCCGGCACCTCGATCAGGGCCTGGTGCGGGCTGTTGTGTCGGTGCCGTCTTGAAGCGACAAATCGCGGGCAAAAATAAACCTACCAAGGCAAACATGCTGTGGTAGGTTTTGTGGGAGTAAGGCCCTTGTAAATCTTAAAATTCTTTTGTTATCAATGATTTACAGCTGATTTTTGGCGGAGAGAGGGGGATTCGAACCCCCGAAGGGCTGTTAACCCTTACACGCTTTCCAGGCGTGCGACTTAAACCGCTCATCCATCTCTCCGGGAGCCCGGCATAGTAGCAGGGCGTGCTTGGCGGAAGTGTGCGATTCCCGGCTGGCTGCGCTCAATCGAGCAGGTCGCCCAGTTCGGTGGCGCGCTGGGCTGCGGCCTGCAGTGCGGCGTCGAAGGCTTGGGCGACGCGGTGCTGCGCCAGTGTGTCGAGCGCGGCGGCGGTGGTGCCGCCTTTGCTGGTGACTTGCTCGCGCAGCTGCGTGGGCGAGAGCGGCGACTGGGTGGCGAGTGCCGCCGCGCCGGAGAAGGTGCCCAGCGCCAGGCGCTTGGCGGTGTCGGCAGGCAGGCCGAGACGCACGCCGGCGGCGGTCATGGCCTCCACCAGATAGAACACATAGGCCGGGCCGGAGCCGGACAGCGCGGTCACCGCGTCGAGCTGGGCTTCCCGCTCGACCCACAGCAGGGCGCCGGTGGGCGCCAGCAGGCGCTCGGCCTCGGCACGGTCGGCCGGGGTGCAGGCGGCGTTGGCGTAGAGCCCGGCGATGCCCTGGCCGATGAGCGCGGGGGTGTTGGGCATGGCGCGCACGATGCGCCGCGCCCCCGCCCGGCGCGCAATGGCGCCGCAGCGCACGCCGGCCATGACGCTCAGGTGCAGGGCGTCGGCCAGATGCGGGGCGCAAGCCGCGGCAGCCTCGGCAAAGCTCTGCGGCTTGACGGCCCACACCACCCCTTGCGCCGCGCGCAAATCCGGCCCGGCTTCGGCCAGGACGCGCACGCCGAAGCGCTGCTGCAGGCTTGCGCGCTGTGCGGCGAAAGGTTCCAGCACCAGGACGGACGCAGCCGGCGTCCCGGCCTGGACCAGCCCGCCAATGAGCGCGCCCGCCATATTGCCGCCGCCGATGAAAACGAGGGTTGAGGAGTTCATGCCGGGATTATCGCGGGCGGCTGGTGGCCGGCAAGTTCTGCAGCGCCATGCGCCACGCGCGAACGGCGCACATCCGGCCCCCTCCCCCACCTGTGTGCGGGTTGGGGAGGGGTGCGCACCGAACTCCCCCTCCCGGCCTCCCCCACAGGTGGGGGAGGAGACAGCAGTGCTTTGCGACCGCTGGATGCCCTATCCGCCCCCTCAGCCCTGGACCCGGTGGAATAGAAGAGAACTGCGCCTTCCAGCGGCGCCCGAGCCCATACCCAAATGCACCAATTTGTTACTTCTGTGATGATATGTATTTTATTCGCCGTTCATCGGCGAAAAGCCACCGTTCATCCAGATTTTGCCGTGCGTCATCGATAACTCCACCAGAATGCAGCATAAGGAGTTCTTGCGCATGAAAACCTCTCGTGGCTTCACCCTGATCGAGCTGATGATCGTCGTGGCGATCGTCGCCATCCTCTCGGCCATCGCCCTGCCGGCCTACAACAGCTACGTCACGCGCAGCAAGCTGGCGGAGGCGTTTTCGGGGCTGTCGGGCGCCAGCGTGGCGTTGCAGCAGTATTACCAGGACAACCGCACCTACGCTCCCACCGCGGCCAACCCCAATGTCTGCACCACCGGCAACGCCAACGCACCGACTGCAACGGACTTCACCTTTGCCTGCAACCCGGCGCCCAGTGCGACGCAGTTCACCATCAGGGCCACGGGCAGCACGCCCACGCTGACCGGGATGGTTTACTCCATCAATCAGAACGGCACCAAGCAAACGCTCAGCGTACCGACGACCGGCGGCTGGTCCAGCACCAACGTCGGCAGCAACTCCACCTGCTGGGTGCGCGACCAGTCCGGGGACTGCTGAAATGCGCCACGCGGCCCGCCACCCAGGCGGCTTCACCCTCATCGAGCTGCTGGTCACCATCGCGGTGGCGGCCATGCTCGGCATGCTTGTGGTGCCGAACCTGGTGAGCATGGTGCAGTCCGGCAAGACCTCGGTTTTGGTCAACAAGTTTCCACAAGACGTGGCCTGGGCGCGCAACCTGGCGGTCACGTCGCAGCAGCCCGTGCAAATCGCCTTGTCCAGCGGCAACTGCCAATGGGTAGCGACGGTCAATGGCGGCCCCACCGTGGCGGAACATTCCATGACCAATGCAGCGGCGGAATACCCCGGCGTCACCTGCAACATCACGACGAACGCGCCAACCACCGGGAACCTTGACTTTAATTCGCAAGGCTTCATCACGGACGGCGTCGGCGGTCCTCCAATCTCGCCCACCATCACCGTGAGCACCGCCAATGGTCAGCAGACCTGGACGATGCAAGTGCTCAGTTCGGGCAGCGTCATCCTCAACAGCAACACCGCGTCATGAGCCTGCCCTTCTCGCCTTCGTCAATCCGGTCAATCCGCGCGCAAGCCGGCCGTCAGGCCGGGCTGTCACTCATCAGCGTGTTGGTGGCCATCGTCATTTTCAGCCTCGGCATGCTCAGCATCGCGTCCATCTACACCATGGCGGTACCGGCCGTCACGGCCAACGAAGCCGCCACCGACACCGCCGCCTTCGGCAACCAGTTCTGGGCACTGCTGCAGGCCAATCCCAGCTTGGTCAACACACTGTTCGGCGCCTCGCCGGCAAGCGGCACGCAGAAGATCTACCAATCATCGAACCAAAGCACGGCCCCAACTTCGCTTCAACCGCTGTTGACGAATATTTTCAGCAATGGGCAAACCATGCTCCCCAACGCCAGCATCACCATCACCGCCAACAACGGCGCCGACGGCAACGCCTGCAGCGCCGCAACGCCGACCACCACGCTTTGCGGCATCATGCTCAACATCCAGTGGCAGCCCAATTCCACGACCACCCGGTCGCAGACCTACAACTACCAGGTGGGGTTCTGACATGCACGCCACGCCTGCACGCCTCACCCTGCCCCGCCAGCGCGGCCTGACCCTCGTCGAGCTGATGGTGGCGCTGGTCGCGGCCATCATCTTCTCGCTCTCGGTGCTGCTGGTGCAAATCGCGCTGACCAAGGAAAACGTGCAGATGTCCGATGTCAGCCAGCGCGACAACCAGTCCCGCGCCGCGCTCGACCTCATCACCCAGGACCTGAGCAACTCCGGGTTCATGCTCGGCGGGGTGCAGTCGCGTTGCAGCGTGACCCTGGCCTACAACAGCAGTCTGACCAACCCGGCGTTCTTCCAATACCCCGTGTCTGCGGCGTCGCAACCGCTGCCCTTGCCCACCAGCACGGCCGTGGGCAGCTCAACCTACCCCAGCACGACGCCCGATCCAAACGGCTATGGCAGCAACGCGCAGTTCACCGACCTGCTGTTTTTCACCGGCACCACCAGCGCCCTGCAGTTGCCGAGCAACGGCAACCCGAGCACCTATGTGGTTCAGCAAGCGTCGACGACCACCGCGCCCGGCGCGAATGGCGCCATCAGCTCGACTGTTTTGCCGCTACAGACAGTCACCGGCATCAACGCCGGCGACGGCGCACTGCTGCGCATGCCTTTGAACGGCAAACTCGTGTGTTTTCGGGTACCCATTGCCAATGTCAACCCCAGCAACCCGCCGACAATCGCCAGCAAAAGCACCCAGCTCTTTCCTGGCAGTGGCTACACGGGCTTTCAAACACAGATGCAGGCGGCCGGTGTCTGGCCAACCTCGGGGCTGGTCAACAGCAACCTGATCGGCTCGCGCCTCACCGACCTCGGCCCTGCGGCCACCACCGTCGAGCAAACCGTGGTGTATTACGTCGGCACCTATGGCACTGCGGGCACGGCAACCGGCAGCTACCCCATGCTGATGCGCGCCGTGATCAATGCGCAGAACGACACGCTCACCTCCATCAACCCCGTGGCCGCCGGCGTGGTCAGCCTGCAAGCCTTGTTCGGTGTGGACGAGACCAACTCCGGCGGCGTGACCAACTATCTCACCTGGCCCGACGTGGTGAAGGGCAACTACACCGCTGACGTGCGCAGCGTGCTGTTTGCCATCGTCACCAAAACCCTGCAGACCGACCCGAAGTACACAGTTCCAAGCGTGGGCAGTGTACCCACCATCACCATTGCCAGCCCCAGCACCGGCCCGGACAGCTTCACCAACTACACCGTGCCCAATGGCACGGGTGGCCTGCCGGACTACACCCACAACCGCTTCTCCGTCCTCGAATCCGAAGTTGCCATTCGGAACCAGATATGGCCGCACTGAACCACCGCGCGCAGCGCAAGCCCGAGCAGGGCTTCGTGCTGCTGCTCACCCTCATCACCCTGCTGGTGCTGCTGTTCGGCGTGCTGTTCACCATGCGCGGCACGCTGCTGCAAACCGCCATGACCGGCAACACCATGCAGCGCCAGAAAGACGTGCAGGCCAGCGACCTGGCGCTGCGGCAGGTGCAGCAGGCCATCATTCAGACCGCCAATAACGCTGGGGACGTGCCGCTGGAAATTGCCGCCACCGGCAAAGCCTGGTTCTACATCCCGCCGAACAACGGCAGCGTCTGGCCCGTGCCGGGCACAGGCACTGCCGCGACGTATTGGCAAACCTGCCAAGGCAACGGCACCTGCGACACGGTGGCCAACGTCGCTTCGGTCATCAGCCCCGCGCCGCCCGCCCTGCCGGGCGGCTACACCGCCCTCGCCACCGTGGTCCCGACCAACCAGCCGACCGATGCCTACAGCTGTGGCAATACGGGGTTCACCGCGACGTATTACGACATCTTCCTGCACACGCAAGAGGCGAACGCCACCACCGCCGCCACCACCGAAACCGTGTTCAAACTCTGCACGCCGACCACATCATGAAAACCCGCATCCGCAACACCATCACGCTGAGTGTTTCGCTGGCGCTGATGCTCACGCCATGGACCACCCTTCCCACTGACGCCGGCACCACGACGACCAGCACACAGCCGCGCCCGCAAATCGTGATCGCCATCGGCAATTCGCAATCGATGGACGGAGATTTGAGCGGGGCCATCATGACGGGGTCGGGACAGCTATCGTCCGGACTGACCAGCCTATACAACAGCAGTTCGCCCGTGAATTACACGGTGCCAAGCGGATTCACACCACCTCTGACCCCAACAAGTACCGCATCAGCGCCGTACACGGTAAACCAGAATAGCACGCTCTATGACAACGGCGCGAGTCGCCTGAATGTGGCGAAGGCAGGCATTGCATCGGTTCTCAGCCAATATCTGCCAAGCATGGATTTCGCGCTGGAGGACTACAGCACAGGGGATTCAAGCCTCTACACCACCTGGGTGTATTACATGTCGCCCCAATCGGGCGGATTTCAGTTCAGCAATACGCAAACGAGTGGCAATCGTTACGTAGTCAACCCTTGTTATCAATATTCTTCCGCTTCATCCTCGGTTAAGAGTTATTGCACATCAATAGCAAACGCCGGACTCTACACTTCAGGCAAGCTCGCAAATAATCAGTACATGCAGATCGGATCATCGAGCGACGACTCAAGCATCAATGATGTTTTGTACTCAAACGGAAACAGCGGCCTGTTTGACACCTACAACGGCCCCAACCCTGCCACTCCATATCCACCGAATTTCAGCTTGGCTAATTACGAGAGTGGTTCAATTTTTGTTTCGTATAACAGTTCAGCCCCCAATAATGGTGCTTTTGGGACTAGCCCCACGAACGCCGGCTATGTACCCTATTCCCCGCAGGTTATGTATGCCCAGCGCGGGTTCGGGTATTACGTCCAAAGTCTTAGTGCCACGACCGGTAACCAAGCTGTGTCGATGACCAATCTTGGCTCCAACCCCAGCAGCAGTGCCTTGACTACGGCTATGTCCAGTTTCAGCAAGAAACTTGCGCCAGAAACGAACAACACGAGTAGTTCCGAAATCAAGGCGCTTGCCTACCAGTCACCATTGGCTGGGCTCGTGAACGGTGCCGGCAGCACCCTCAAAAATCTCACCGCATCATGTGCCGGACAGTACGTGATTCTGGTCACCGATGGTTTGCCAACCCTGGATCTGCAAAGCAATGCCTGGCCCCCATTAGGTAGCGCGGCCGGGCAAGGCTACGGTGTTAATGCTGCGTTTTACGGGATAGCAGGTAACTCTGCCTACGGTATCAATAACGACACCGGCAATACGGGTGGGCCTGTAGGCGCTCTGGATGCATCCAACACCAATGACCAAGCCCTGATCGACACCATTGCGTCTATTCAGGCCCTCGCCAGTAAAGGGATCAAAACGTACGTCGTCGGCCTCGGCGCTGGAGTTGACTCCACCGCCAATCCTGCTGCATATAGGGCGCTCAACGCCATGGCCATTGCCGGTGGCACGGGGCAGGAATATCCGGCCAATAATGTGCCGGCTTTCAATGCCGCGCTGAGCAGCATTGCCGGACAAATTTTCAGCAGCATCGCGGTGTCTGCGCCGGTGGCACCCACCAGCATCACCGGCGGGTCATTGATCTACACCGCCACTTCGAACAACGTTCCCGGCGCCATCGCCGGCCACATCCAGGCTTACGGC
Source organism: Thiomonas sp. (assembly GCF_054608695.1). Classification (NCBI taxonomy): domain Bacteria; kingdom Pseudomonadati; phylum Pseudomonadota; class Betaproteobacteria; order Burkholderiales; genus Thiomonas; species Thiomonas sp. The sequence continues at coordinate 30,182 of NZ_JBTRXV010000031.1, read as the reverse complement.
ACGGTCGCGCTACCGAGTTCGAGCGCCAGTGCTCCAGTGGGCACGGCCAGCGGCGCAGCGGTGTGGGATGCCGGCGCTCCCTCGCTCATGCCAGCCGCAACGCGGCAAACCGCACTGTTCAGCACCACGGGCACTGCTTCCGGCTCTGGGCTTGGTTCGGGAACGATCGACACGCTGAACAATATCGGCAACAACAGCAGCAGCCCGAACTACAGCCCGAGCGCGTTCGCCCTCTCGGCAACGACTTGCGTGCCCAATATCTCGACCATCCTGGCCTACACCTTCGACCCGTCGTTCAACACGGCGGGAGACAGTACACCCAACATCAGCGGGCTGGGCTTTCCAAGCGGCGTTGCGGGCTGCTCCTACCTCGCCGGGCGGCAGTTGAACTGGATGCTGGGCAGCTTGAGCCCGAACGACCATGTGCAATACCTCGGCCCCCCGGGCAATGCGAATTTGCTGGGCATCGGCGGTTATGTGCCCTTCGCGCGCAACAACAGCGGCCGTGAAAAACTGGTGTTGTTCACCAGCAATGACGGCTTCCTGTACGCGGCGGATGCGACCACGGGCAAACTGGTCTGGGGCTGGATGCCACGGTCTTTCCTTGCCAACTTGCAGTACTACACCAGCTTCCAGACCGGGCAGTATTTCGATGGCGCCTTCACCACCACCGATGCGGCGGACACCTCGACCAGCCCTCAGGCGAGCGACTGGGCCAGCTACGTGGTGGGCGCGGCTGGCGGCGGGGCGTATCACTATGCACTGAAGCTGAGCAGCAACGGCAGTTCCACGGCCACCTCGGCACCAACCCCCTCGGCCCAGACTTGGGGAATCAACGTGGCCGGAGGGAGTTCGCCGCAGGAGCAGGCGCCCATCATTGTCACCGTGGGCGGCATGCAATACGCGGTGTTCGTGGTCAACACAACCACGGGCAGCGGCAGCTCCGCTGTGACCAAGAGCACGCTGTACGAGGTGAACGTGGCGACCGGACAACCAGCCACCGGCACGGCGCTTTCGTCTTCGCTCACAGCACTGCCTTCAGGCACCTATGTCAACAGTTCTCTGACCTATGTGCCGACGACCGGCACGCTCTGGTTCGGCGACAACAATGGCGGGGTGTGGAGCCTGAACATCTCCGGCTCGGCGCCGAGCGACGCGGGGAATGCCACACAGGTGGCAACGACCAGCCCGGCGGCAGCCATCAACTATGTGGGTTACACCGAAATTCGCGGCTTGCCCTATGTCTGGGCGGCAACGGCCAGTGAGATCACCACGTTTGCCCTGTCGGGCGGCAGCTCCAACATTCTCTGGGCCAGCAGCGGCACGAGCGGCTACCAGCCCAACAGCAGTGGAACGCTGACGGCTGTTTCCTCGACGACGGTCATGCCCTTGCAGAGCGGCGGGCAGATTTCCGCTGCCCCCGTCCTGGTGAATGGTGTGCTGGTGGTGCCGGTGTATGTGCCGCCTTCGGGCAGCACCTGTGGGGCAGGCACCGGCTTCTACGACTTGTTCGACTTACTCACCGGCAACCTGCCAAAAATCACCATCACCTATAAAAACAATGCCGTGACCAATGGAGTCATCGCGCTGGGTGCGGGCATCCCGCTGTCGCCGGCGGTTTACGTCACGCCCACGGGAACGGTGATCTACCCGGGCAGCAGCACGCCACCCAACACGACGACACCGAACTCGATCAGCCCGATTCAATTCGGCGGCAACGTGATGAACAAGCCCATCGCCTGGCGGCAATATTGATGACGTTGCGCGATCAACGCCGCCCTGGAATTCCCCTGCTTCGGGGAGATTCCAGGGCCTTCACCTCACACCGCCGCCTGCGCCAGCAGTGCCGCGTTGCCGCCAGCGGCTGCGGTGTTGATGGTGAGGGTTTGTTCGCTGCAAAAGCGCGGTAGATAATGCGGGCCGCCGGCTTTGGGGCCGGTGCCTGAGAGGCCTTCGCCGCCGAAGGGCTGCACGCCGACCACGGCGCCGATCATGTTGCGGTTGACGTAGACGTTGCCGCAGCGGGCGCGTTCGGCGATGCGCAGGGCGCGGCCGTCGATGCGCGTCTGCACGCCGAGCGTGAGGCCGTAGCCGAGGGCGTTGATGGCGTCGATCAGGGCGTCGAGCTCACCCGCCTTCCAGCGCACCACCTGCAGCACCGGGCCGAAGATTTCGTCCTTGGCCTTGGCCACACCAACCACGCCGCCAATGTCGAACAGGCTGGGAGCGATGAAGTGCAGCGTTCGGGCAGCGGGCTGTGCGCCGGGGAGCGGCGCGTCCTCGGGGATACGCAGCGCGAGTGCAGCCTGTATCGGGTTGGCAAGCTCCCCACCCCAGCCCTCCCCACCAGTGGGGAGGGAGCCAAGCTCTATTCTCATCGCGTCAGTGCGTAGTGTGCTTGACTCCTCCGCCATCGCATGGGGGAGGTCGGTAGGGGGAGCCGTCCGTGCGGCTTCCAGCATGTCGCACGGCCAGGGCGTGCGCGCCAGCAGCCGGGCGTCGCGCTGCAGGCGCTCGGTTTGTGCGCGCAAGCCCTTCCAGGCGTCGGCGTCGATCACGGGCGGCACATCGGTGGCGAAGTCGCAGGCCGGGCCGATGCGCAGTTCGTGCATGGCGCCGGCCAGCATGGCGAGCATGGCGTCGGCCACGTCGTCTTGCACGCACAGCAGACGCAGCGCGGAGCAGCGCTGGCCGGCGGAGCGGAAGGCGGAACTGACCACGGCGTCGACCACCTGCTCGGGCAGGGCGGTGGAGTCGACGATCATGGCGTTGACGCCGCCGGTCTCGGCAATCAGCGGCGCAATCGGCCCGTCCTTGGCGGCCAGCGCGCGGTTGATGCTGCGCGCGACCGCAGTGGAGCCGGTGAAGGCCACGCCGGCGGTGAGCGGGTGCGCGACGAGTGCCGCGCCCACGGTTTCGCCGGGGCCGTGCAGCAAGGCGAGCACCTGGCGCGGCAAGCCGGCTTCGGCCAACAGATTGACGAAGGCTTGCGCGGTGGCCGGGGTTTGCTCGGCGGGCTTGGCCGCGACGCTGTTGCCGGCCACCAGCGCCGCCAGCACCTGGCCGGCGAAGATGGCGAGCGGGAAATTCCACGGGCTGATGCAGACGAACACGCCGCGCCCGTTGCTGCGCAAGGCGTTGCGCTCGCCGGTGGGGCCGGGCAGTTCCTGCTCGGCCAGCAGGTGGCGCGCTTGCAGGGCGTAGTAGCGGCAGAAGTCGGTGGCTTCGCGCACCTCCGAGAGCGCGTCGCCCAGGGTCTTGTGGGCTTCGCGCTGCATCAGGGCGATGAAGGCGTCGCGGCGCTGCTCCAGCAGATCGGCGGCGCGCAGCAAGACGGCGCAGCGCTCGGGCAAGGGCGTGGCATTCCACGCGGGCCAGGCCGCATGCAGCGTGCGCATGGCGGACTCGACCGCCTCCGCACCCGCCTCGGCCACGGCGGGCAGGGGCAAGGCGCGCGCGGCGGCCAGCACGGGCTCGCGCGCGGGAGCGTCGGCCACGTCGAAACCCAGCGGGTTGGGCCGCGGCTCGCCGTGCAGCAGGCCGTAGAGGTTGCGCGGGGCGGGCAGCGTGCTGCGGTCGGCCAGCCACAGCGGGTCGTGCAACAGCTCTTGCGCGGGCACGGAGGTGTCGGCCAGCAGATGCACGAAGGAGGAGTTGGCGCCGTTTTCCAGCAGGCGGCGCACCAGGTAGGCGAGCAGGTCGCGGTGCTCGCCCACGGGGGCGTACACGCGGCAGCGCAGCGCCTTGTTGTTCAGCACCTCGCGGTAAATGCCCTCGCCCATGCCGTGCAGGCGCTGCAGCTCGAAGCGTGCCGTGGGCCGCTGCGCCGCCAGGTGCAGCACGGCGGCGATGGTGCCGGCGTTGTGGGTGGCGAACTGGGGGTAGATGGGGGCGTCATGAGAAAACGCTGGGCCGCCCCAAGTTTTCACATCCCCCTCGGGGGGCGGCTGATGCAAGGCAGCGGCCTGGGGGCGGTCACTGGCCGCGGCTGCATCGAGCATGATCCGGGCGCAGGCGAGATAGCTGGCATCGGTGTGGTGCTTGTGGCTGAACACGGGATAGCCAGCCAGGCCGAGTTCCTGCGCGCGCTTGATTTCGGCGTCCCAATACGCGCCTTTCACCAGCCGCACCATGAGGCGCATGCGGTGGCGCCGGGCGATGGCGATCACGGCCGATACGGCCTCGGGCGCGCGCGTCTGGTAAGCCTGCACCGCCAGGCCCAGGCCGCCCCAGGTGGCGGTGCTTGGCTCGGCCGCCAGGCGGGCAGCGAGGGCGTCGAGCAGGTCGAGCTGCAACTCCAGGCGCTCGCTCTCCTCGGCGTCGAGGGTGAAATTCACGTCCGCCGCGGCGGCCTCGCGCGCCAGTTGTTCCACCAGCGGCAGCAGCTCCGTGAACACGCGCTCGCGCTGCGCCTCTTCGAAACGCGGATGCAGCGCCGACAGCTTGATGGACATGCCGTCGCGCAGTTCGGGCCCGCCCGGCGTGCGCTGCTGCGCCAGCGCCGCCAGCGTGGCGCGGTAGGAGGCGGCGTAGCGCGCCGCGTCTTCCGCCGTGCGTGCGCCCTCGCCCAGCATGTCGTACGAGAAGGTGAGGTTGGGCTGCTCGCGCCGCATGGCCTGGGCGCGCTTGGCCGCAAGCTGCAGGTTTTCGCCCAGCACGAACTGCTTGCCGAGCAAGGCAATGGCGCGCACCGCCGCCGCCACCACGGTGCCCGCGCCCAGGCGGGCGATGAGGCCGCGCGTGGCCGAGTCGTCTTCCGGCAGCAGGCGGCGTGAAAAACCAAGCAGGCGGCCGGACAGGGCTTTGAGGGTGGATGGGTCGTCGTCCTTGTCGAACTTGGCCTGGCCCAGTTGATCGGCCGCGAGCAGGGCTGCCGTTCCGGTGTCGGGCACGCGCAGCAGGGCTTCGGCCAGGCGCATCAAGGCCAGGCCCTCGCTGCTGGCGATGGGGTATTCGCGCAGCAGCGATTCCAGGGCCCAGAACGGCGCGGGCTTGGTGCGCACGGCCGTCACCCAGGGCTCGGCCACGGCGGTGGCTGCGGCCCAGTCGAAACCGGCAAGGCGGGCGAGCAATTGGCGCATCACCACGGCTTCGTCACGCACGGGCTCCGGCAGACGCGGGATGGCGGAAGGTGAGCAAGCCTGCGTGGAGGCAAGGGAGCGGAGAGCGTTCGAGGTGGGCAGGGCGGACATGGTTTTTGAGGGGATGGCAGGTGGCTGTGCAACAGCAAGGACTTTAGGCCTCTCCCCCCAAAATGGGTGTTGCATTTGGGCTAGCATGGCCGATAATTATTCGGTTAACCGACAATTTTAAGCGTTTAATTTTACTCTTCCACTTTGCCATTTGGATGCCATGCTGAACCGCAGCGGCATCAACTGCTGTCGTATTTTCCCGCCATGACCGGATGAAGCCAAACTGAAACCGGACGATTTCCGTGAACTTTCCAGCTTTGCGCTGCACAGACTGAATACTGTTTCTCTTGGATCGCTCCAGGGTCAAGCAGCCGGGCCCGTCCATTGGGGGTCAGGAAGATTCGAGAATGACCCATCGTTTTCTTGAAAGGATCTCAACCATGCAAGCCAAACAGGTCGCAAAGTCCGCTTTTTCCATGCCACTGTCGAGCCCGGCCTATCCGCGCGGGCCGTATCGCTTCATCAACCGCGAATTCCTCATCATCACCTACCGCACCGACCCCGCGCTGCTGCGCGAACTGGTGCCGGAACCGCTGCAGCCCGCGGGCGATACGGCCAAGTTCGAGTTCATCCGCATGCCCGACTCCACCGGCTTTGGCGACTACACCGAATCTGGCCAGGTGGTGCCCGTGACCTACAAGGGCAAGCCGGGCACCTACCAGGTCGCCATGTTCCTGGACGACGAGGCGCCGCTGGCCGGTGGGCGTGAAATCTGGGGCTTCCCGAAAAAGCTGGCCAAACCCCGCCTGGTTGTGGAGAGCGACACCTTGCTGGGCACGCTGGACTACGGCTCGGTGCGCGTGGCGACCGGCACCATGGGCTACAAACACAAGGTGCTGGACACCGAACAAGTGCGCAAGAGCCTGCTGGCGGCGAACTATCTGCTGAAGATCATTCCCGATGTGGATTGCACGCCGCGCATTTGCGAACTGGTGACTTACAACCTGGAAGACGTGGTGGTGAAGGGGGCATGGACCGGCCCGGCCGCGCTGGAACTGCATGCCCACGCGCTGGCCCCGGTGGCCAGCCTGCCGGTGCTGGAAGTGCTGAGCAGCGTGCATCTGGTCTCCGACCTCACCCTGGGGCTGGGCAGGGTGGTGCACGACTATCTCAAATAAATCATGGGCAAAGCCGCGCAGCTTGTGTAAGCTTGCTCGGTTTTTCAACGACAATCGGCACGCTCGTTCAGTTCACGATTCTTGACACCCCTGTTTTAATTTGTCTATTGAGTTCAACAAACCAATTCCTAGATTGCTCGGAGGCTCGACCATGAAAGACCCCGCAAACGCCCTCGACCGTGTCGATCGGCGCATCCTGGCCTTGCTGCAAGGCGATGGCCGCATGTCGAATCTGGCGCTGGCCCAGGCCGTGCACCTTTCGCCCACGGCCGTGCTGGAACGCGTGCGCCGCCTGGTGCGCGAGAAGTTCATCCTCGGCTACGAGGCCAGGCTCAACCCCCAAAGACTGAGCGCGGCATTGCTGGTGTTCATCGAAGTCGTGCTCGACCGCACCACGCCCGATGTGTTCGAGCAGTTCAAGACCGCCGTGCAGGCGCGCCCGGAAATCATGGAATGCCATATGGTTGCCGGTGGCTTCGACTACCTGCTGAAAACCCGCGTGGCCGACATGCCGGCCTACCGCGAATTTCTCGGCAGCGTGCTGCTGAGCCTGCCCGGCGTGCGCGAAACCCACACCTACGCGGTGATGGAAGAAGTGAAGAACTCCCAGGCCCTGCAGGTGGAGTGAAGCGGCCGCGGTTCACTTTGGCTTCCCGGTTTCGACGCGGCTTTGACGCGACTTCGACACCGCTTCGGCACCGCAACAACACAAAAGGCGCCCGAGAGCGCCTTTTGTGTTGTTGCGCGGCGCTTCGCGCTCAGGCCGCCTGGGCTGCCGCTTGCGTCTGGTGCAGCTTGACCACGCCGGGCAGGTCGCAGTCGAGCACGGCGCGGCGCAGTGCCTCGATCGCTTCCAGCCGCGTGAAGCTCTTGCGCCACACCAGCACCACGCGGCGCGTGGGCACCGGCTCGCAAAACGGCACATAGCAAATCTGCCCCGGCCCTTCGGGCGGCGCCTTGCCGGGCTCGAACGGCACCGACAGCTTGGGCAGGATGGTGATGCCCATGCCCGAGGCCACCATGTGCTTGATGGTTTCCAGCGACGAGCCCTCGAACGTCTTGCGGATGCCCTCCGAAGCCGGCGAGAAGCGCGCGAACTCGGGGCACACCTCCAGCACATGGTCGCGGAAGCAATGGCCCGTGCCCAGCAGCAGCATGGTTTCTTCCTTGATGGCTTCGCTGCTCACCGGCTTGCCATGCGCCAGGCGGTGACCGTGCGGCACGGCGACGAGAAAGGGCTCGTCGTAGAGCGGCGCAATCGCCAGGCCATGCTCGGGGAAGGGCTCGGCCAGGATGGCGACGTCCAGCTCGCCGTTGCGCAGCATGTCCAGCAGCTTCACTGTCAGTTGCTCCTGCAGCAGCAGGGGCATTTGCGGCGTGTCGCGGATGATGCGCCTGACCAGCGGCGGCAGCAGATAAGGCGCCACGGTGTAGATCACGCCCAGGCGCAAGGGACCTGCCAGCGGATCTTTGCCGCGCTTGGCGATTTCCTTGATCGCCGCCGACTGCTCCAGCACGCGCTGCGCCTGCTCGATGATTTCGCTGCCGATCGGGGTGATGCTGACCTCGGTGCCGCCGCGCTCGAAGATTTTCATGTCGAGCTCGTCTTCCAGTTTCTTGATCGCCACCGACAGCGTGGGCTGGCTGACGAAACAGGCCTCGGCGGCACGGCCGAAATGGCGCTCGCGGGCGACGGCGACGATGTAGCGAAGTTCAGTGAGTGTCATAGCTTCGATTGAAGCAGATTATCAAAGGCATGGTTCGGCGCTATGGATGGCCGGGGTTGATCCTCGGCACTCACCGGCCCCAATGGTTGGGTCCTGCGCGAACCCAACCCTCACGCCGCCAGCCAGTCCAGCCGCCCGCCCAGCCAGCGCTGCAAGTGCTGCTGCGCCGCTGGCGGATCGTGGCGCAGCAGCCAGATGGCGGCGTCGCGCGCGGCTTCGAGCAGTTCGGTGTCGGTCCGCAGGTCGGCATGGCGCAGCGCCGGCAGGCCGCTCTGGCGCTGGCCGAGCAACTCGCCCGGGCCGCGCAGTTCCAGGTCTTTTTGCGCCAGCACGAAACCATCGCCGCTGTCGCGCAGCGCCTGCAGCCGGGCGCGCGCCATCTCCGACAAGGGCGCGCTGAACAGCAGCAGGCATTCCGAGGCCTCGGCGCCCCGCCCCACCCGGCCGCGCAACTGGTGCAGCTGCGACAGGCCGAAGCGCTCGGCATGTTCGATCACCATCAGCGTGGCGGCGGGCACGTCCACCCCCACCTCGATGACGGTGGTGGCCACCAGCAGGCGCAGGCGTGCGCTGGCGAAATCGGCCATCACCAGGGCTTTCTGCGCGGCTGGCATGCGGCCGTGCAGCAGGCCGACGCGGGTGTCCGCACCTTCGCCCGTGGCACCCACCCCAGCCAGCGCCGCCTGCAACTCGGCGTAAGTGGCTTCGGCGTTGCGCAGGTCGAGCACCTCGCTTTCCTCCACCAGCGGGCAGACCCAGTACACCTGCCGGCCGGCGGCCACCAGCTCGCACACGCGGGCGATCACCGCGTCGCGCCGGGCGTCGCTGAACACGCGGGTCTGCACCGGGCTGCGGCCGGGCGGCAGATGAGCGATGGTGGAGACGTCGAGATCGCCGAACACCGCCATCGCCAGGGTGCGGGGAATGGGGGTGGCGCTCATCATCAGCAGATGCGGCTCGCGCACGGGCTGGCCGGTGTTGGCGGCGTCCGACACCTCCGTACCCTGCGCCCCCTTGGCGCGCAGGCTCAGGCGCTGGGCGACGCCGAAGCGGTGCTGCTCGTCGACGATGGCCAGGCCGAGGCGGGCAAAACGCACCTTGTCCTGAATCACGGCATGCGTGCCCACCACCAGTTGCGCCGCCGCGCTGGCGGCAGCGGCCAGCGCGGCGGCGCGCTCGCGCCTGGTCTGCGCGCCGCTGAGCCAGGCCACATGCACGCCCAGCGGCGCCAGCCAGTCGGCCAGCTTGCGCAGGTGCTGGCTGGCGAGGATGTCGGTGGGCGCCATCAGCGCGCATTGAAAACCGGCGTCGATGGCCTGCGTCGCCGCCAGCGCCGCCACCACCGTCTTGCCGCTGCCCACATCACCCTGCAGCAGGCGGTGCATGGGCTGTTCGCGCCCCAGGTCGGCGGCGATCCCAGCCACGCAAGACTGCTGGTCCGGCGTGAGGGTGAAGGGCAGAATGTCCAGCAGCCGCCGGGTGAGGCTTTGCCCGCCGGCCTGCGCCGCCATGGGCCAGGCACGCAGGGTGGCGCGCTTGGCCCGCGCCTGTTGCTGCGCGAGTTGCTGGGCCAGCAGTTCGTCGAATTTCACCCGCTGCCACGCCAGGTGGCTGCGGTCTTCCAGCGCCGCCAGCGACACCTCGGGGGTGGGCGCGTGCAGCATATCCAGGGTGCTGGCGATGTCGGGCAGATGCCGCTGCGCCAGCAAGGCCGCCGGCAGCCATTCGCGCACGTCGAGCCGGGCGCGCGCGCTGGCAATGGCCTTGCGCAGCCACGCCTGGCTGATGCCGGCCGCCGCCGGGTAGACGGGAGTCAGGCGGTCGGGCATGGGCTCGTCGGGGCGGGCCACGTGGCAGGTGGGGTGCACCATCTCCATGCCGAACAGCCCGGCGCGCGGCTCGCCGCGAATGCGCAGCAGTTGGCCCGTCGCGTACTGCCGCGGCCAGTTGGCGTAGAAGTGGAAAAAGCGCAGCTCGAGTTGGCCGCTGGCGTCTTCCACCTGCACCCGCAACTGCTTGCGAGCGCCGCCCGCGACTTCAGCCAGCACCACCCGCGCCTGCACCACGGCAGCATGCCCTTCGCGCAGCGCGGCGATGGCGGTGAGGCGGGTTTCGTCGATGTAGTGCAGCGGCAGGTGCAGGGCGTAGTCCCAGTCGCTGCGCAATCCCAGGCGCTCGCCGGGCGAGGTGGGTTTGGGTTTGGGCCGAGATGCTGGCGAGGCGCTTGGCGCAGCCTCGGCAGCCCCCGCCATTGTGGCGGCGGCGGCTGCTGGGCGGCGCGGGCGGGAAGGCATCGGCCCATTGTAGGAAGGGGCTGTTTTGGGGTTTGTCGGCCTTCGGCTGGGCTGGGCTGTACTTGGTTGGGCTGGCCAACTGGCCACAGGCGCGCCGGGCGCCAGCGGCAAATCCCCGAACCTGCACAATTGCTGTCTTTTTGTTAGATTTCGTTGCACTTCGCTCCAGCCCACCATGAACGCCCGCGCCATCATCCACAGCATCCGCCTGGTCGCCGTGACCATGCTGGTCCTGCTGTTGACGCTGGCGCCGTTCGTGCATGGGCATCTGGGGCAACCCGTGCAACGGGGCTGGCACATCCATGCCGGGCCGCTGCAAGTCGGCAGCAGCAGTGCTCCGCTGGCCGCCCCCGGCGCGCAGCGGGCCGGCAGCGGCCTGTTTGCGCACGAGCCGCCGGAGGTCGGAGTCTTTGTCGGCCCGAACGCGATGCGCGTCTTGCGCATCGCCTCGGCGCACATACCGGCTCCCGCGCCTCAACCCTGGTTGCACGCCGGCCCGGCGCATGCCCTGGTTTTGGCCCGGCAAACGGCCGCCGAACGTGTCGGCCACGCCGACCCGCGGCCCACGACGCCCGCCTCACGCGGCGCAGCCGGCCTGCCGCCTCCGGGCCACGCGCCCCCTCTCCTTCTGGCCTGACGCCTACGCGCGGCTACCGCCGCGTAACGCATGACAACAGGCGTGAAACACAGGTGAAACCTGTGGACGCCAACGTTGCGCCATCCAGCCATTGAAGGAGCCCGGCACCGCCGGGATGACAAATGTCTCACATCGTCTTTTCGCGCACGCCGCTTGCAGGCTCCCTGTCCGCTGCCCTGTTGGGCCTTGCGCTCACTGCCTTGCCCGCCACGGCCACCGCAGCATCTCCCGGCGTCATCGCCATCTCCGCCGACCAGCAAACCGCGCTGGGCGTGCGCCTGGCGCTGGTGCAGGCCGCCACCGCCGCGCAGATCGATCTGCCCGCCCGCGTGACGGTGCCGCTGTCGCAGCAGGCCGTGGTGGCCGCGCCCGCCGCCGGGCTGGTCACCCGCCTGCTGGTGAACCCTGGCGACGCGGTGAAAAGCGGCCAGCCGCTGGCCGAACTCAGCAGCCCGCAAATCGCCCAGCTGCAGCGCGAGTGCAGCGACGCGCAAAGCCGCCTCGACCTGGCGCAGCGCCAGTTGCAGCGCGACACCGCGCTGGTGAACGAAGGCATCGTGCCCAGCGCCCGGCTGGACGCCGCCCGCGCCCAGAACCGCGAGGCGCAAGCCATGCTGGCCGAACGCGATCTGGCGCTCAAGCTGGCCGCGGGAGGCGCCGGGCTGAATGGCGTGGCTGTGCTGCGCGCGCCCATCGCCGGGGTCGTCACCGAAACCACCGCCCTGCCGGGGCAGCGGGTGGACATGGCCGCGCCGCTGTTCCGCATCGCGCAGCAGGGGCAGTTGTGGCTGGAGATCGACGCCAGCCCGCAGCAGGCCGCAGCGCTGCAGGTTGGCGCAGCGGTGACCGTGCCGGAGTTGCAGGCGCAAGGCGTGGTGCAGGCCAAATCCACCGCGTTGAATGCAGGGCAGAGCGTGCTGCTGCGGGTGCGCGTCACCCAGCCCGGCGGCTTGCAGGCCGGCGCCGTGGTGCTGGCGCGCCTGAGCCTGCCGGCGCGAGCCGGAGTGTGGCGCGTGCCGCCCGCAGCGGTGACGCAGATCAACGGGCGTGACGCGGTGCTCGTGATGGTGAAAGATGGTTTCCGCATCGTGCCCGTCACCGTTGCCGGACGCTTGAATGACGCAGTGATGGTCAGCGGCGCTCTCAAGGCGGGCGACAAGGTCGCGGCCGCCAGCGTGGTGGCGATCAAGGCGGCTGCGGGCGAGGTGGCGCCATGAACCTCATGTCATTGACGCATGGCGCGCTGCGCCAGCGCCTGCTGACCATCGGTGCCATGCTGGCGCTGGTGGTGGGCGGCATTTTCGCCTGGCGCGCGCTGCCCATCGACGCCTTTCCCGATGTGTCGTCGCCCCAGGTGAAGATCATCATGAAGGCGCCGGGCATGACCCCGGAAGAAGTGGAGACGCGCATCGTCCTGCCCATCGAGCAGGAGGTGCTGGGCATCGCCAACAAGCGCATCGTGCGCTCGGTGTCCAAATACGGCATTGCCGACATCACGGTGGACTTCGAGGAAGGCACCGATGTGTATTGGGCGCGGCAGCAGGTGGGCGAGGCGCTGGCCAGTGTGCGCGGCGAGTTGCCCGCATCGGCGCAAGGCGGGCTGGCACCGATCACCACGCCCTTGTCGGATCTGTTCATGTTCACCATCGCAGGCGATGCGACGCTGGAGCAAAAGCGCAGCGCGCTGCAATGGCTCATCCGCCCTGTGCTGCGCACCGTGCCCGGCGTGGCCGACGTCAACATGCTCGGCGGCGATGTGCGCGTGTTCGAGGTTCGTCCCGACCCGGCGCGGCTCTCAGCCTGGGGCTTGTCGCTCAACCAGTTGCGCACGGCCCTGCAAACCAACAACAGCAACGACGGCGCGGGCCGCCTGGACGAGGGCGAAGAAACGCGCATCGTGCGGGTGCAAGGCGCCTTCGCCAATGCCGACGACATTCGCAACACCGTGATTGCCAACGCGCGCGGCACCCCGGTGCGGGTGAGCGACGTGGCACAGGTCAGCGTGGACAGCAGCACGCGCTACGGCATCGTCACCGCCGATGGCAAGGGCGAAGCGGTGGAAGGCATCGTGCTCGGCCTGCGCGGCGCCAATGCGCAGCAGGTGATTCACGGCGTGAAAGAACGCCTCGCCGAATTGGAGCCGCGCTTGCCGCGAGGCATGAAAATCCAGGTGTTCTACGACCGCAGCCAGTTGGTCGAGCGCGCCGTGGGCACGGTACTCGAAGCGTTGGGCGAGGCCGTGGCGCTGGTGGTGGTGATGCTGCTGCTGTTTCTCGGCAACTGGCGCGCGGCGCTGGTGGTGGCCATCACGCTGCCGCTGTCGGCGCTGGCCACGTTCATCCTCATGCGCTGGGCCGGTTTGAGCGCCAACCTGATGAGCCTGGGCGGGCTGGCGATTGCCCTGGGCATGCTGGTCGACGCCGCCGTGGTGGTGGTGGAAAACCTGGTCAACCACATGAGCCACGACCCGGAACACGCTCCTGACCGCAACCCCGGCGCCGCGACCACCGACCGCCTGGGACGCATCATGCGCGGGGTGTCGGAAGTGTCCGGGCCGGTGCTGGCGGGCGTGGCCATCATCGCCATCGTGTTCCTGCCCCTGCTCACCCTCGAAGGGCTGGAGGGCAAGCTGTTTCGCCCGGTGGCGCTGACCATCGTGTTCGCGCTGGGCGCGTCGCTGCTCATCGCCCTGACCATCGTTCCGGTGATGGCCTCGCTGCTGCTCAAGACCATGCCGCACAGCGACCCCTGGCTGGTGCGCAAGCTCTCGGCCGGGTACAAGCGCGTGCTGAACTGGAGCTTCGCCCACAGCCGCATCGTGGTCGCGGTGTCGCTGCTGTCGCTGGTCGCCGCGGGATGGGCTTACACCCGCGTGGGCAAAACCTTCATGCCGACGCTCGACGAGGGCAATGTGATCTTGCAGTTGCAAAAACTGCCTTCGGTCAGCCTGGGTGCAACCGCCGCGCTCGACCTGCGGGTGCAGCAGGCGCTGCTGAAAGCGGTGCCCGAGATCAAGTCCATCGTCGCCCGCAGCGGCTCGGACGACCTCGGTCTCGACCCGATGGGGCTGAACGAGACGGATACTTTCCTGGTCCTGAAGCCCGCATCGGAATGGCGCGGCGGCAAGGACCAGGTGATCGCAGCGATGCGCAAGGTGCTGGAGCGTTTCCCCGGCGTGGACTTCGGCTTCACCCAGCCCATCGAGATGCGCGTGTCGGAAATGCTCACCGGCAGCCGTGGCGATCTGGTGGTGAAAATCTTCGGCCCCGACATCGCCCAGCTCGGCGACTTGTCGCAGCAAGTCGCGCAGGTGCTCAAAGCCGTTCCCGGCGCGCAGGAAGTGCTGGCGGCGCGGCCCGAGGGCGTGCAATACCTCACGGTGCAGGTCGATCGCCTCGCCGCGGGCCGCGCCGGCTTCGATGTGGACAGCCTGCAGCAAGACTTGCGCGCCCTGGTCGAAGGCCAGCCGCAAGGCATGGTGCTCGAAGGGGTGCGCCGCACGCCCCTGCTGCTGCGCGGCGGGGCCGATTTGCGCAGCAATCCGCAAGCCTTCTCGCATGTGATGATCACCGCGCCGAGCGGCACCGCCTACCCGCTGTCGCAACTCGCGCGGCTCAAGCCGACGCAGGGCCCGGTGCTGGTGGCGCACGAGGACGGCAGCCGCTTCGCCGCGGTGCAGGCCAATGTGAGCGGGCGCGACCTGGTGAGCTATGTCGCCGACGCCAAGCAGGCCGTGGCCACCAAGGTGAAGCTGCCCGAGGGCGTGCGCCTGCAGTGGGGCGGCCAGTTCGAGAACCAGCAACGCGCCGCCGCCCGCCTGGGGCTGGTGGTGCCGGTGGCGCTGGCGCTCATCTTCGTGCTGCTGATGACCACCTTCGGCTCGGTGCGGCAATCGGTGCTGGTGTTCGCCAACATTCCGTTCGCGCTGGTGGGCGGGGTGCTCGCGCTGTGGGCCAGCGGGCAGTACATGTCGGTGCCCGCCTCGGTCGGCTTCATCGCCCTGCTGGGCATTGCGGTGCTCAACGGCGTGGTGCTGGTCAGCCATTTCAACGAGCTGCTGCAGCGCGGCCTGCCGCTGCTGCAGGCGGTGCGCGAAGGCTCCATGCGCCGCCTGCGGCCGGTGATGATGACCGCCACCATCACCGCGCTCAGCCTCATCCCCCTGCTGTCGGCCACCGGGCCGGGCTCGGAAATCCAGAAACCCCTGGCCATCGTCGTGGTCGGCGGACTGCTGAGTTCCACCGCCCTGACCCTGGTGCTGCTGCCCTTGCTGTTCGCCCGCTTCGGTCTGCCGCGCAAAGAACGCGAGGCCGAAGCCGCAGCCAACCCGACGGAGAACGTCTGATGCATTTCACCTCGCAACCCTTCGCCCTGCGCGCCCTGGTGGCCGCGCTGGCGCTGCTGTTCACCACGTCCGTCCCGGCGCTGGCCGGTACGCCACAGCCTGGCTCCGGGCCGGCCAAGCCGTCGGCGCAAGCACCCCAGTCGGCCATCGCGCAGGACATGCTGCCGCAGTTGAGCGCCCTGCCGCGCCCCACACTGCCGCCATTCGCCCAGCTTGACCGGCTGCTGGCCGACACGCCCCTGCTGCACGTGGCGCAGGCCATGCAGCAGGCCGCCCTGCAAAACGGCCAGGTGCTGCGCTCCGGCACACAGGAGTTCACCGGCCAGGCGCAGGTGCAGCAGCGCCGCATCGACGCCCCGCCGGACAACGGCAACTACGCCGAATGGCAGTTGCTGCTCAACCGTCAGATCCGCCTGCCCTCGCAGGCGCAGGCCGACAACCGCCTGGCGGACGCCTTGACCACATCGGCCAACGCCGGCTTGATCGGTGCGCGGCAACAGCTGTTGACCGATGTGCTCGCCGCCTGGTTCGCCGCGCAGCGCGCCCAGGCCGAGGCGGCACTGGCGCAGCAGAACCTCGGCTTGATGCAGGGGCAGGTGCAGGCCTTGCAGCGCCGCAAGGCGCTGGGCGACGCCAGCATGCTCGAACTGGAGCAGATGCAGGCCGAGGAAGCGCGCGCGCAGTCCGCACTGTTGCTGGCGCAAGGGCTGGCGTCGAGCAGCCGCGCCGCGCTGGAGGCGCGCTATCCCGCGCTCGCGGGCGACACCACCCTGAGCGGGCAGGCGGGGAGCACGGCGCAGCTCGCCCTGCCCGATCAGCCGGCCGACGCCCTGCGCGCCCTCGTGGAACAAAACAGCGCCACCCTCGCGCGCGACCGCGCCGCGCTGCAACAGGCGCAGGCAAAGGCTGGGCAGGCCACGGCAGCGCGCACCCCGCAGCCAACGGTGGGGGCCTACGTTGGCTCCGATCGCGGCGGTCGCGAGCGCATCATCGGCCTGCAGTTTGCCATGCCCTTCGGCGGCCCGGCGCGGGTGTCGACCGAGCGCGCCGCACTGGCTGAAGTGGAGGCCGCGCAATGGCGCTTGCGCGACGCCCAAGCGCTGGCGCTGGCCGAATTCCAGCGGCTCTGGGCGACCTCCCAATCGCAGGCTGCGGGTGCGAAGGCGATGGATCGGGCCGCGCAGGTGCAGACCCAGGCCAGTGCCCGCATGCTGCGCGCCTACCAGTTGGGCGAAGCCGGCATCTCCGACTGGCTGCTGGCCCGCCGCAGCGCGCTCGACGCGGTGCGGCAGGCGCTGCAATCACGCTTCGACGCCGCCCAGTCGGCAGCGCTGCTCAAGCTGCAGGCCGGGCTGCTGTTCGATGCATCGTCAAGCGCAGCAGTGATGCCGGCGGCAAACCCAGACTGAGCCCGATTGACGTGTTCTCCATGTGGATCAGCCGGTCAAGACCTCTGCGCCACCACGAGGTGAGGTGGACACAATCGCGACGCCAGGCGTTTGGCGCAGCGACGTCTCGCGCAGCAATCGCATGCCGTTGAACACCACCAGCAGGCTGGCCCCGGCATCGGCGAACACGGCCATCCACAAGGTCGCCACGCCGCTCAGGGCCAAGGCGAAGAACACCGCCTTGATGCCCAGCGCCAGGGCGATGTTCTGCTTGAGGATCATGGCCGTGCGCCGGCTCAAGCGGATGAAGTCGGCGATCTTGCGCGGGTCGTCGTCCATGATGGCGACATCGGCGGTCTCCAGCGCGGTGGCGGTGCCGGCCGCCCCCATGGCGAAGCCGATGTTCGCGCGGGCCAGCGCCGGCGCATCGTTCACGCCGTCGCCGACCATGCCGACCGAACCGTAGCGCGCATGCAGTTCGGCAACGGCGGCCTGCTTGTCCTGCGGCAGCAGATTGCCGCGCGCATCGGCGATGCCGAGCTGGGCGGCAATGGCCCGTGCCGTGGCCGGGTTGTCGCCAGTCAGCATGACCGGTTCGACACCCAGCCCCTTGAGGGCCGCAACGGCCTGTGCACTCTCCGGCCTGAGGGTGTCGGCGACGCCAAACACGGCCACGGGGCCGGCCGCGCCGCACAGAACGATGGCGGTTTTGCCGGCATTTTCCAGCACGGCAAGCCGCGCCTCCAGTGCCACCGAACACACCCCGATCTCTTTGACCAGACGGTGATTGCCCAGATGCCAGAGCTGGCCGGTGACGCTGCCTTTGACGCCACGCCCGTGGAGCACGCCGAAACCCTCGACGGGCAGCACTGCGGCACCCGGCTGCTGCGCCCGCCAACCGGCAACCAGCGCCTGGGCGACCGGATGCGTGCTGTGGTCATCGAGGCTGGCGGCGATCCGCAAGGCTTGCGCGATCGGCAGGTCGCCAAGCGGGATGGCGTCGGTCAGCGCGGGCTTGCCGCGGGTCAGCGTGCCGGTCTTGTCGAGCGCCACGGCTTTGAGCAGACGACCGCCTTCGAGATAAGCCCCGCCCTTGATCAGGATGCCATGCCTGGCCGCCGCCGCAAGACCGCTGACCACCGTCACCGGGGTGGAAACCACCAAGGCGCAGGGGCAGGCGATGACCAGCATGACCAGGGCCTCATACAGCCAGGAGTTCCAGCCTCCACCGCTCAGCAGCGGGCCGAGAATGGCCACGGCGATGGCGAAGACCGCCACCGCAGGGGTGTAGTAGCGCGCGAATTGATCGACGAAACGCTGGGTCGGCGCGCGCTGGGACTGCGCGCTCTGGATGGCCAGGGCGATGCGGGCCAAGGTGCTGTCACCGGCCGAGGCCGAGACGGTGGCTTCCACCACGCCATCGGCAACGATGCTGCCGGCATACAGCAGGTCGCCCGCCTGTTTGTCCACGGGCAGGCTTTCGCCGGTGATCGGCGCCTGGTCCAGCGCCGCGCGGCCGGACGCGACGCGTGCGTCCAGCGGCACCCGCGCACCGGTGCGCACCCGGATGCGGCTGCCGACGGCCACCTCGGCCACCGGCTTGGTCTGCCAGGCCTCGCCGGCCTTGACCTCGGCGGTTTCCGGCGCGATGGCCGTGAGCGACTTGATCGCGTTGCGGGCACGCTCCAGCGACAGCGCCTCGATCGCTTCGGCCACGGCGAACAGGAACACCACCATGGCCGCTTCCGGCCACTTGCCGAGCGCCACGGCCCCGGCCACGGCGATGGACATCAGGAAGTCGATGTTGAGGGTCAGGTTTTTGAGTGCGATCCAGCCCTTTTTGAGGGTGGGCAGGCCGGCGCTGACGATGGACACGGCGGCAAGCGCCATCACCATCCATGAGGTCTCCCGCCCGCTCGACCAGGCGATGATCTCGGCCGCGACCGCGGCGATGCCAGCAACTGCGAGCAGGCCTTTTTGCCGCGGGCTCAGGGCCGGGGGAAGCACGGAAGGCGGCGCATTGGCTTCTAGCAACTTGGGTGCCATGTCCAGCTTGCCCAGCGCCACGGCAATCTCCTGCGGCTGGTCCAAACGGTGATAGGCCGTGAGTTCCCGCTGCATGAGATTGAAGTCGAGCTGCACAACCCCGGGCATGGCCTCCAGCTTGTTGCGGATCAGGCGCTCCTCGGTGGGGCAGTCCATCTTGTCGATACGGTAGCGAACCCGGCTCGTCCCGTCGGGTGCCGGATTGGTTTTGCACGCCCCCGTCGCGCAGTCGGTCTGCGTCGCCGGGGCGCAGCAGGGATCGGCTGCCGAGTGTGCATGGGCATGGGCTTCAGGGCCGTGGTGGTGACGATGATCGTGCGCATGATCGTGGTCACAGACGGGTCCATGGTTTTGCGCCTGGACAGGCAGGCGTAACGCTGTGCTGGTGGGGTCGTGCTGGCTCATGATGGCGGATCTCGGTGAACAGTGCCATCATTGAACAGTCTGTACCTGCTACAGGGTCAAGTGCCTTTGAACGATAGGGGAATGCATCATGCGAATCGGGGAATTGGCGCAGCGCGGCCGCTGCGACGTGGAGACGGTGCGGTTTTACGAGCGCGAAGGCTTGCTGGACGCGCCCGCCCGCGAGGGCAACGGCTATCGCAACTACACCAGTGGCCACCTGGCGCAGCTCAACTTCATTCGCCACTGCCGCTCGCTGAGCATGGGATTGCCAGACGTGCGCGTGTTGCGCAGCTTTCAGGAGCATCCTGAATCGGCTTGCGACGCCATCAACCAGTTGATCGACGAGCAGATCGCCCGCATTCACCATCAGCTCGAATCGCTGCGCCTGCTGGAGCAGCAGTTGCACGCACTACGCGAGACCTGCCACGCCAACCAGACGGCGAGCGCATGCGGCATCCTGCAGAACCTGCAGCACGCTGCGGCTGGCGAGCCCTGCGAATGCCATGCGGAACCCGTTTCAGAGGCTGTCCGACAGGCGTAAACCACAACACCATGGGCCTCGCCTCGACGCCACCGATTGTGGCGACATGAGCTTTTCATCGGCTCCACCCAGTGGCGCCAAGACCGCCAAAGACCAGGTCCAGGTTTGCGGCCGGCAAAATCCCCCGCCGATGTCACGACGGCGAGCTGCCTGACCAGTCCGTGCGGATTTTTCGCAGTGGGCCGCTGTGGGACAAATCCGACTGTCCACTGACAGCCGGGAATCACTCGCATTGCGCCTTGCTCGCCCACTTGCTCGCCCATATTGCGCGCAGCAACGCATCTCGGCGTCACAAAACTCACGCAAATCAGGCTTGATCCAGCTCATCGTGCGGCCATTCAACACGATTGCCTATTGTTTCAAAAATGCCACAGACAAGGCGCTCAACGCGGCTTGGATGATTGTGATCTGACGATATCCGCTATGTGTTCTACCGAACAGACAGATTATTTTTTTGCCAAATAGAATTAAGATGTGACCGAAAATAATGAATATTTTCTGATTTCAATAAACACATTAGGTGGACAGCGATGATTAAAACTTATTTTAATTTCAATTTCGCCGGGTGGCTTTTCGTTGTGATATTCGCAACGCTGCTCTCCGGTTGTGGCGGAGGCGGGGGGAAAGATCCCATTTTAGGTGCGTCTGTTCAACCTGCCGCGAGTGGCGGCGCTGGTGCTCCAGGGGCAACCACACCAACGAACACGACTACCCCGACAAATACGACCCCTCCAACCACTTCAGCAAGCATACTTGGAACCGCTGCAGCTTTCGGTGCATTTGGCGGTGGGGCTGGAGTCACGAATCAGGGAATTAATACCATCGTTGCTGGCAATCTCGGCACAACGGCCGCATGCACCCTGATTACTGGTTTCCACGATAGCACGGGTACCGTCTATACCGAAACACCCCTGAATATAGGGCAGGTCACGGGAACCATTGATTGCGGCCCCCCGGCACCAGGAACGACGCAAACCCTTGCGATCGCGACCCAAGCACAATCGGATGCACGCACGGCCTATAACTATCTGCAATCCCTGGCGCCAGGCCCTAGCCCTGGAGCTGGTGAACTTGGTAATTTGACTTTAGCGCCCGGTGATTACACCGCTGCGGGTGGAACATTCTCGATTACCGCGGGTAATTTGACGCTCGACGGTCAAGGCAATAATAATGCCGTATGGGTTTTCCAGATGGCCAGCAGTTTGACGGTTGGATCCCCGACATTTGCCCCCAAGATCCTGTTGATCAACAATGCACAGGCGAAAAATGTTTTTTGGGCAGTCGGCAGCGCGGCCACGATTGCGACCGGAAGTGCCATGGCCGGGACCATCATTTCAAACTCGGGCATCACATTTTCGACAGCCGGCACGGCGATCCAGACAAGTTTGATCGGCAGGGCCTTGAGTTTGGTTGCATCCGTGACCATGGTTAACACCACCATCACGCTTCCTTGATGAGCATGACGACCATTTTCGAAACTCGTTCGAATCTCTGTCAATTTGCCATCAAATGCTGCCGCCCCATAGGGCATGCAGCATTTGATAAGCAGAAATAAAGCTCCGCATCAATCATTCTTGGGGAATTAAAATGAGACTTATGAGAGTTACAGCATTGACTGGTTTGTTATGCCTCGAAGGCCTTGCGTTTCAGGTTGTTCACGCGGATGGACTTCCAAACCTGTATGGAATCGGAGGCATTGGTCACTCCAGGGCATCGATCGATGACCCGCGCATTATTTCAGGCCTTAAAGCGTCAGGCTTCGGGGTTAATGGAATCAACAATAGCCAAGGGGATACGGCATACAATTTATTCCTGGGCTATCGCTTTAACCACTATTTCGCACTAGAAGGCGGTTATTTTAATCTTGGTGAATTTGGCTACAACGCCAGCACAAATCCCGCGGGAACACTATCTGGAAATGCCAAGTTTTCAGGGCTGGCTCTTGATGCCGTCGGGCTTTGGCCAATCACTCCGCGCATGACTCTTCTCGGCTTCATTGGCGGCCAGTACACGAGAACGCAAGACAGCTTTTCGAGCACAGGCGGCGTTCACACCATACCGACTGCCAATAACAATGGCGGAGGTTACAATTTCGGCTTGGGCGCTCAATATAAAATCAATGATTGGGTTTCTTTGCGCGCCGACGCAAAGCGTTACCGTGTGAACGATGCGGTTGGAAATCTTGGTGATATTGATGTTTATTCGGTCAGCCTCGTTTTTCCTTTTGGTCGCGAGTCACAACCGCAGCCGCCTGAACCAAAACCAGTTGTCATGACTCCAGAGCCAGTTGCCAGCACACCAGCGCCGACACCAATCATGGCAGCCCCAGTCGTGGTGGCGCCTGCGCCGAAACCGACTCGCGTTACGTTTCTGGCTGATTCATTTTTCGGCTTCGATCAATCCAAGCTTATGCCCGAAGGCAAAGAGCAACTTGATCAATTCGCACAAAAACTGAAAGGGGCACAATATTCAGATATTTCCGTAACCGGCTATTCTGACAGAATTGGTGCGCACCATTATAATATGCTGCTGTCAAAGCGTCGCGCCGAAGCCGTCAAGAAATATCTCGTGGATGTTGACGGCATAGACGCAGCGAAAATAACTGCAATGGGCAAGGATGGAGAAGATCCAGCAACAAAACCCGATCAGTGCGTGGGCAATAAAATTACCAAGCAATTAATCGCCTGCCTACAGCCGGATCGTCGCGTCGTCGTTGAGGTTACGGGATTGCAAAATCCATAAGCCACTTCGGACCTCTTAACGCCATGGGTCCGCCTAAGAGCCCAGCGGCTCCAAGGCGCGTCTGGTTTTGAGCCCTGGAGCCCACGAGGGCTCTTTTCCATGGCGCAGACTCGAGCCTGATGGTCAGGCTCACGCTCGGCCGGGCGCCGGGAACTCGATCAACCGACCTGCGGACAGGACGCCATCGCGGTTCATGGAAGGCCGGGTTTGCGCGGCAGATGCAACGTGGCCTCCAGGCCGCCATCCGGGTGGTTGCGCAAGGTCACATCGCCACCGGCCGCGCGCGCGATGTTGCGGGCGATGCCGAGCCCCAGGCCGGTGCCGCCGGTCTCGCGGCTGCGTGATGCTTCCAGCCGGTAGAACGGCTCGAACACTTTGTCGAGTTCGTCTGGCGCGATGCCAGGCCCCTGGTCCCGGATGCGAAGGGTGAGGGCCGCGGGGCTGTCTTCGACGATGATGCGCGCCTGCCTGCCGTAGAGGATGGCGTTGTCGATCAGGTTGGAGAGGCAGCGTTTGAGCCGCTCGGGGTCGCCGACGTAGGGGGCCAGCGCCTGGCCTTCGATGGCCACCTCGCGGTGCATGTCCTGGTTGTCCGCCTGCAGGCTTTCGAGCAGCGCCGTGATGTCGATCGGCCGCGCCACTTGCGGCGGCTCAAACCCGCGCATGAAATCCAGCGTGTGCGTCACCATCAGCTCCATCTCGCGCAAATCCTTGTCGAAGCGCTGGCGCAAGTCGGCGTCTTCCAGCAGTTCGGTGCGCAGGCGCATGCGGGTGATGGGCGTTTTCAGGTCGTGCGACATGGCGGCGAAAATGCGGGTGCGGTCCTGAATGAAACGCACCAGGCTGGACTGCATGATGTTGAACGCATGCGCGGCGCGCCTCACCTCGGTCGGCCCGGTCTCGGGCAGCGGCGGCCGGTTGATGTCCTTGCCCAGGGCATCGGCGGCGGATGCCAGGACCGCCAGCGGCCGGGTCATCCAGCGCACCGCCGCATACGACAGGACGAGCACCGTCAGCAGCAGCACCAGCAGGGTCAGCAGCAGTCGCCACGGCGTGCTGGCCGGGCCTTGCGGCAGCTGGGTGTCGAAAGCGACCCAACTGCCGTCGCGCAGTTGCACCTGGGTCAGGAACATCAAGCCCGATGACATGGAGGGTCTCATGGCCTGCATATCCGGCATGCCCGGCATGGCTGCCGACATGGCCGCTGCCATGCCCGCATGTTCGCCCATCATGCCCTGGCGGCCGGACTCGAGCCCGGATGGCCTGGCGCCCGGCGCGACCTGCCGGACGGAAACCCGCAGCGGCCGCGCATCGCCCAGCGCGGCATGCAGCGCGGCCGAGAACATGGCGGCATGGGGGTTGTCCAGCGCCGCGGCACTCGGCGCCCGCGGCGCTGCCTCCAGCTTCACCACCTGCGGCGGCACGCTGAGAATGGTGACGATGCGCTGCCGCTCGGCCGGGCCGAGGGAATCGAGCAGCTTGACGATGTCGGCGATGCGCTGCGCCGACTGCATGCCGCTGCTGCGCAACAGCAGGCGATCGCGCTCGGCGAAATTGATCGAGGCGCTCAGGATCTGGGCAAGCACCAGGCCGCTGAACAGGATCAGCATCATCCGCCCGAACAGCGACGCCGGCAGCAGGCGCATCAAGCCGTTCCCTCGACCGGGGCCGACAAGACGTAGCCGGTGCCGCGCACGGTCTTGATCAGGGCGGGGTCGCGCGGGTCGTCGCCCAGGCGCTGGCGCAAGCGGCTGACCTGCACGTCGATGCTGCGATCGAGCGGGTCGGCCTCACGGCCCTGCGTCAGATCGACCAACTGGTCGCGGTTGAGCACCCGGTTCGGGTGGCTCAGAAAAACCCGCAGCAGCCGGTACTCGGCGCCGCTCAGCGCGACCACCACGCCGGTGGGCGAAACCAGGTGGCGATGGGCGGTGTCGAGGGTCCAGCCGGCGAAGCGCACCTGGCGCACCTCTTCCGGCTGAAGATTGCTCGGCAGGCTGCGGGCGCGGCGCAGGATGACCTTGATGCGCGCCAGCAACTCGCGCGCGCTGAAGGGTTTGGGCAGATAGTCGTCGGCGCCCATTTCCAGGCCGACGATGCGATCGGTTTCCTCGCCGCGCGCCGTCAGCATCAGGATGGGAATGTCCGACTTGGCACGCAGCTTGCGGCACAGGGTCAGGCCGTCGTCGCCGGGCAGCATCAGGTCGAGCACGATCAGGTCGACGCCGGAGGCCAGCAGCGCGCGCTCCATCGCTTTTCCCTCGCCAACAGCCGTCACGCGCAAGCCGTTCTTCTGCAGATAGGCGCTCAGCAGGCGGCGAATCTCGGCGTCGTCATCGACGATCAGGATGTGGTCGGAGGTTTCCATGCGCCGATTTTGGCCGGCTGGCCGGGTGCTCAGGAAAAAACAATGTAACGCAGCATGTCAACGTCAGGATTGCGCGCAGTGCGATACAAAAAAGCGCTTTGTTGACATGGCGCGCTTACATGCCGAGGCTGAAATGGGAACCGTTGCGAAGGACTTCCTTCCATCTGGCCCGGCGGGATCATCCCTTGAGCCATTCACTAATTCAGACAGGAGCAGCACCATGAAACGCAGTCAGAAAGTCATTGTCGGCATCACCGCCGTCTTGTCCGCCGCCGCCATCGGTACGGCCTTTGCGCAATCCGGCGGCATGGGCTCATATCGCATGTCGGACGCCGCCACCGGCATGGAGCCGGGGTCCATGATGGGTGGAGGCATGATGGGCGGGGGCATGATGAGCGAGGGCATCATGGGTCAGCGCGGCATGGCCGAAGGCATGATGCATGGGGGTGATACCGCGGCGATGGTGGACAGCCATCTGGCCGACACCAAGGCCGCGCTGAACATCACCGCCGCGCAGGAACCCGCCTGGCAAGCCTTCGCCACCCAGGCCAAGCAGCAAGCCGAGGCCATGCAAACCATGCGCGGCAAGCTGCGGGACGCGAACGCAACCGCCCCCGATCGCATGCAGGCGCGCACGCAGTTGTTGCAGCAACGCCTGACCGGCATGGAGGCCATGACCAAGGCCTTCAAGCATCTCTACGCCGTGCTGAGCCCCGAGCAAAGGGCCATCGCCAACCAGCGCCTGGGCATGATGGGCGAACAGCGGATGGGATTTGCCGGCCATGCCGAGTGAGCCGGGTTCAAGGCACCAGCGGCACCCGCTGGATCAGCGACACCAGCGCATCGGATGCTGATGCGCTGGTGATTCAGGCCGGATCGGCGTTGCACACCAGGTGATCGCGGCGGCTTGCGGCACTGGCCAGAAACAGCGCGTCCAGGGTTTCGGAAAACAGCGCGTCCAGGGTCAGGTTCGGCCAGAAGTGGCGTGCCGCGCGCGCCACAAGCTCGGCATCGCAAAACCAGGCGCGCAAGTCATCGCGGGCCACGCCTTCGGGCTGTTGCAGCAACTGGAACTTGAGCAGCACGCGCAGGCCGTGGCGGGCATGGCGCTCGGGGCTGGCCTCGAAGACGCCGAGGCGCGAGCGCGCACGCGCCAATGCTGCGGCCACGTCGGTGAAAACGGCGCCATGGCCGGGGATGACGGCGGCGGGAGCGAGGGCCGCGATGGCGTCCAGCGTGCTGCGCGTTGCCGCGAAGCCGCTCTCGCCCACCATCTCGGGAAAGACCACGCCGAAGCCGTGCTCCCACAGCGCGTCACCGCTGATGAGCAGGCGCGCATCGTGCTGGAACAACATCAGCGCATGCGGGTCGTGGCCGGGCGCGGCATGCACCCGCCAAGGCATGCCGCCCAACTGCAGCAGGTCGCCCGCCGCCATGCCGGCAGCCGCGCTGAAGCCGGCAGCCTGCTGGCCGGTGGAGCGAAAGGAGAGCGCGTCTTCGTCCCAGTTGTTCACCGCCCGCAGTTCGCCAGCCGGCACGGTGACGGCGCAGTGCGCGGCGCCGCCGAACGCCAACTGCAACGCGGCATTGCCACCGCAGTGGTCGGAATGCAGATGGGTGTTGACGATGCGCGCGAGCTGCCGCCCGCCCAGCGCATGCCGCACCAATGCCACGGTCTGCGCCGCGTGCAGCACATAGCCGGTGTCCACCACGCTGGCGGTACGTGCGTCGTCGAGGAACACGATGTTGTTGGCCGACAGCCAGCCGCGTTCGAGCAGCCGCATGGAATGCGGCAGGAGAGGTGTGGCCATGGAACCCCTGGAAGGCGTGGAAGTGGGGGGTGGGGGTGGGGGAGACGTCGGCAGAGAAAGCGTGTGCAGGGGTTGGCTCGGCATGGTGGAGGCAATGTCAATGCTGCTGGTTGCGGCTGGCGCTCGTGCTGCGGCCCGGTGCTGCAAACTTGCCGCAAACACGGGGTGGCGGCTGGTTTCGAGCAGATTTAGCATAAGGCGGATCGCAACCGGAGGAAGCAGCATGGACAGACCCCCTTTGTTCTCCTCGGACTTGCGCGCCGCCTACGAGCACTTGCACGCGGCCAGCCGCGCAGACCCCTATCCCGACTGGTCGGCGCGGCGCGACCGCCTCAAGCGGCTGGCCGCCCTGATCCAGGACCACGAGGCCTTGCTGTGCGACGCCATCTCCGACGACTTCGGCCACCGCGCCATCGCCGAGACGCAGGTGCTGGACATCATGCCTTCGCTCGAAGCCATCCGCCATGCGCTGCGCCACGGTGCGGGCTGGATGCGTCCACGCCGCGCGTCCACCTCCATCTGGTTCTGGCCGGCTCGCGCGCAGGTGCTGCCGCAACCGCTCGGCCTGGTGGGCATCATCGTGCCGTGGAACTACCCGCTCTACCTGGCCGTGGGTCCGCTGGCCTCGGCCTTCGCCGCCGGCAACCGGGCCATGGTCAAGCTCTCCGAATTCAGCCCGGCCTTCGGCGTCCAGTTCTCGCGCCTGGTGCGCGCGGCGTTCGACCCCGCCGAGCTGGCCATCTTCACCGGCGGTGCCGACGAGGCCGCGGCCTTCAGCGCCCTGCCCTTCGACCACCTGCTGTTCACCGGTTCCACCGCAGTCGGCCGTCGCGTCATGGCCGCTGCCAGCGCCAACCTGGTGCCGGTGACGCTGGAGCTGGGCGGCAAGTCGCCCGCGGTGCTGACGCCCGGATGCAACCTCGCCCTGGCCGCCGAGCGCATCGTCTACGGCAAACTGGTGAACGCCGGGCAAACCTGCGTTGCGCCCGACTATGTGCTGGTGCCACGCGCCGAGCTGGACGCCTTCGTCGCCGCCTGCGAACAGGCGGCACGCCGCCTCTACCCCGCAGGCCTCGACAGCCCGGACTACTGCAGCATCGTCGACCTGCGCCACTACAGCCGGCTCACCAGCCTGCTGGCGCAAGCGCGCGCCGCCGGGGTCAAGCTGCATGCGCTGTTCGACGGCGCGCAGCGCATGGACTTGCGGCATCGCCTCGCGCCCACGCTGTTCATCGACCCGCCGCTCGACATCGCGCTGATGCAGGAGGAGATCTTCGGCCCCTGGCTGCCGGTGTTGCCCTACGACACGGTGGAACAGGCCATCGCCCATGTCAACGCCGGCCCACGCCCGCTGGCGCTCTACTGGTTCGACCGCGACAAGCGCCGCATCGCCCGCGCCCTGCGCACCACCCATGCCGGCGGCGTGACGGTGAACGATGTGCTCATGCACGTGGCGCAGGACGATCTGCCCTTCGGCGGCGTCGGCCCCTCCGGCATGGGTCATTACCACGGCCGCTGGGGCTTCGACACCCTCAGCAAGCTCAAGCCCGTGCTGCGCCAGCCGCGCCTGGCCGGCACCGCGCTGATCCGCCCGCCGTATGGCAAAACCTTCACGCGCCTGATGGCGCTGATGAAGCGCTGACCCGTGGCCGATGAACTGGCCGATGCGGCACGCTTGAATTCCGGCGCAGACTCAACACAACTCCGCATGAACCTCCATCCATGACCGCCCGCTGGCCGCGTTATCTCCTGCTTGCGCAGCTCGCCGCGCTGCTGGTTCTGGGTGGGGTGTTGGCTTGGTTCGGCCACCCCGGGCTTGCGCTGCTGCTGGTCCCGCTCGGCCTGCCCGCCGGCTACCTGCCGCACACCGGCCTGCATGTCCTGGCAGGCCGGTGTGCCCGCCACGAGGCGCCAGCTTGCCCCGCCACGGCCCTCTGGCGTGCCTGGCTGGTGGAGACAGGCTTGCAAATGCGCGCCTTCATCTGGCTGCAGCCCTGGCATGAACAGGCTTGGCCCGACTGGCTGGGCGCGGCCCTTCGTTTCCTTGAGTCGCGCTCAATTTCGGTTATGCAGCTCGCTATTTCTTCTGTAGTGATCATCAAGTTCTCGCGATTGAAGTGGGCTAACGAAGCTGTGCAAAAACCCCAAGTCCAGCCGCTGGCTGGCGCATGAGCGTGGTCGTTCGGATGTCCATGGACTCGAGCCTTCCTGATCTCGTTTTCGGTTGATCTTCCCGTCTGATCGGGCCTGTGGTGCCCATTCTGGCACCGAGCCGGCCCTGCCCATGCACGCTATTTCTTCAGATCGTACCCGGCCAGCTTCTCGATGTTGTGCACCAGGCAGTACAGCCGCCACTGTGTGCCCACCTTCTTGCTGCCACGCAGCGTGAACCGGTTCAACCTCTTGTTGTGCCGGATGTTGCCAAACACCGGCTCCACGGTCCCGATGCGCTGGCTGTAGCGCCTGCGGCCTTCTGGGCTGTCGATGCGTTGCTTCATCGCCTGGAGCACTTCGTTGGGGCTGGTCTGGTTCTTCTTGAAGATCGCCACTTGGCGCACCGCCGTACGCTGCGGGTGACGCAGGCAGCTTTGTCGATGTTCACACGGCCCACAGCCGCTCTTGCTGCCGGTGTACTTGTGGCAGCCTCGCCCGTTGATCGTGCAGCCGCTGCCGTTGCTGTAGAGCTTCTGGGCCGCCGGGCAGATGCAGTGACTGGCGTCTTCGGCCACGCGGAAGTCTTGCGCGCGGTACAGCCGGATCGTTCCCTCTTTGCCCTGTCCTTGCCCCGTGGGTTTCTTCTGGTACAGCGGATCGGGCTTGGCCTTGTGTTTGCCCTGCCCTTCCAAGCGCGCGTCGCGCTGTCGCATCTGGTTGTCTGCGATCAGTGCCTCAATGCCTTGCTCAGCCAGGGCCTGCAGGTTCTCGCTGCTGTGGTCGCCGGCATCGGCCGTGATCAGCGTGTCCTGGTTTCTCACCGCTTCGCTGGCCTGGACCATGGGCAGCAGCGTGGCCTGCTCCGAGCCTGAGCCGATGACCTCGGCAGCCACGATGATCTGGTGCTCGCTGTCCACCGCTGCCTGCGCCGCGTAGCCCTGGATCACGCCTTTGCCAGTGGCCATCTTGGCGCTGTCGGGGGCGGTGACGTTGGTCTTGAGCTCCTGGCCTTTGCGGTTGAGGCGCGGGGCGCTGCGGGCGATGAAGTCGCGCGTGGCTTGCGCTTCTTGGCGCAGCGCGTTGATGCGGCTCTGGCGTTGTCCGTCCAGGCCCGACTCATCCCCGCCGACGTCTAGCCGTTGGTGCGCTTGGATGATCTTGCGGGCAGCCTTGTCCAGCCGCTCGGCCCGGTGCAGCAGTTCGCCATGGGTGCCGCTGCGTTCCTTGCTGGCGTTGGCCGGCAGCTTGACGCCATCAATGGCGAACATCTGCCGCCCGATCAGGCCCCCCGAGTTCGACATATTTTTGCGCAAGTCATTGATTTGCCGATGTTCAGGCGATCGAAATTGGCACTACGAGGCGATGTCGAAGGGCTCTTTGGTGGGGACGTCGAGTTGAAGTTGGTCGAACAAGG
>NZ_JBTRXV010000030.1:0-43940 GCF_054608695.1 Thiomonas sp. | reverse complement strand
TCCGCTGGACATTTCCAGCCCATTGCGGCAGCGCCTGCGTTTGCTGGCGGCCCACCGGAGTTCGACAGTTCGCACCCGAAATCACCTGAAATCGGTCTTTGCGGTCTAGGCCCAATACTGTTCAGATAGAAGAAACTCATTGATAATCCATGTTTGTCGAAACTGCGATGGGCATGGACGATGGCGAGAACCCGCAAGGCGCTACCAGCGAAGGTGGACGTTGCGCATCTGATCAGCGCTGGTGTGCTGGCCAGCGTGTGCCCACGAGCGTTGATCGAGGAGGTGCTGGCCGAGACGGGCAAGGCGAGTCAACGCGAACGCCTGCTGCCGGCACCGGCGGTCGTGTACTACGTGATGGCGCTCGCCCTGTGGCGCGAGGCGCCGCTGGAGGAAGTGCTGCGGGTGGTGTGCGAAGGCCTGCAATGGCTCGGCGGCGGCGAGGCGGGCGCGGTGCAGGCCAGCAAATCGGCGATCTCTCAGGCGCGTACCCGGTTGGGCCCGCAGGTCATGCGCCGGCTCGCCGAGCGCGTGCTGCGGCCACTGGCCGATGTGGGGACGCCGGGCGCGTGGTACCGAGGGCTGCGCATCATGGCGCTGGACGGCAGTTGCATGGACGTGGCCGACGAGGCGGCCAACGCCGAGTACTTCGGCTATCCGGGTGCCTCACGCGGCCAGAGCGCCTTCCCGCAGGCGCGCTTGCTGGGCCTGGTGGAGTGCGGCACGCATGTGGTGACGGCCGCCGAGGTGGCCCCCTATGGCCATGGCGAGCAGGCCATGGCCGCGCAATGGCTACCGGCCAAGCTCCAGCCCGACATGTTGGTGTTGGCCGACCGCAACTTCTACGGCTTCAAGCTCTGGCGCATCGCCTGCGCCAGCGGCGCCAAGCTGGCCTGGCGGGTCAAATCCAACCTCAAGCTGCCGGTGGAACAAGTGCTGCCCGATGGCTCGTTCCTCAGCACCGTCTTCGACAGCGCGGACAGGCAGCGCCGCGAAGGGCAGATCGTGCGCGTGATCGAGTACACGCTGCACGACTCAGCCACCGCGGTGCACGACAGCTACCGGTTGGTCACCAACATCCTCAACCCCGAACAGGCGCCGGCGCTGGAACTGGCCGCGCTGGACCACGAGCGCTGGGAGATCGAGGGGGTGTTCGACGAGTTCAAGACGCACCTGCGCGCCAACAGCACCGTGCTGCGCAGCAAGACGCCAGAGCTGGTCCAGCAGGAGTTGTGGGGCTTGCTGCTGGCGCACTTCGCCATCCGGCAGTTGATGGCGCAGGCTGCGTGGCCGCGCGGCCTCGACCCGGACCGCTTGAGCTTTACGCACGCCGTGCGCGTCATCAAACGCAAATTGCCGCAAGCCGCGGCCGTTCCCCCCTGAGCGTTTGACGGCGTGGCGCGACGCCGTGCTCGATGAGATCTCGCGCGGTCGCTGCGTCAGCAGTCGCGGACGCTTCAACCCACGCGGTGTGAAGCGCAAGATGAGCAACTTCAACGTGCGCCATCGAGGCGAATTGCTCCACCAACGGCATCAGCCAACGCCAGCGCTACGTATCTGAACAGTATTGGGTCTAGGCGCGACGCGCACTGACGTGCGATTGGGGCCGAAGTGCGTGTGGTGGCACGTTTGCATCCGCATGCTGCCTGACTTCCATGCGTTGGAGGAAGGCCGCATGGTGGCGGCGTGTTCGTGAAAGCCACCAGTTCAGGCGGCCGCCGCGAGGGGCAACGCGTCGCGTCGCATCGCGACGAGGCCGGGCGGGTCAAGCCGCAGCGCACGGTGGCCACGCTCGGGCGCGCCGATCAGGCTGGCGGACAACTCGACAGCGTGATTCGGGGCCTGCAGCGGCTGCGCGGCCAGACGCCGGTTGGCGAAGCGCAAGCTGCCGGCGGGCCTGCCCTGCAGAACGTCGCGTTCGCGCCCAGCCGCAACCTCGGCGACGTGTGGGCGCTGACCAAGCTTTGGGAGGAACGGGGATACGGCGAGTTCAGGCGCGTGTTGCGTCGCACGCGCCGCCGCTTCGATGGTGCTCAACCGACGGCGCGATCCGACATCCAAGCGTGTTGCGCTTCACTCTTGAAACCGCCATGTTCTGAGCCAACTCGGAAGGATTGAGAGGGCTATCTGCAATCTTGCGCAGCGCTTTCGGCGCGTCCTCCATGGGCGGATCTCCCACCGAATAGTCGCCAATATCAGTTCGTTTTTTTACCACTGGGGTAAGTCTTCGAGACAGCGATGTGACCCGTAAGGCTAACACGGGGGTCTACGTCACAATAAACCCATCTTAGTGACACTATTGCAGAATCTATAGGCCTGCTGCAACGCATATGTTGTGAGTTGTTTCGGTCATTGGTTCGACCGTGTTGGAAGGCGCGCTCAGGCCTCGAACAGCCACAACGCTCCATCCAACCCGCAAACATTCAGCGCCGCGTTTGCCGCATCCTGCACCGCCGGCTTGGCGTGGTAGGCCACGCTGAGGCCTGCGGCGTCCATCATCGCGAGGTCGTTGGCGCCGTCGCCGATGGCGATGGCTTGTTGCGGGATGCAGCCGATGCGGGTGCAGGCGTCGAGCAGTGCTCGTCGTTTGCCTTGGGCGTCGACGATGGGGCCGAGTGCGTGGCCGGTGAGCTTGCCGTCGTGCATCTCCAGGGTGTTGGCGGCGACGAAGTCCAGGCCCAGGCGCTGCTGCAGGCGTTCGGTGAACCAGGTGAAGCCGCCGGTGGCGAGCAGCACTTTGAGGCCGGCGGCCCGGGCTGCAGCAATCAGCGCCTCGGCGCCGGGGTTGAGGCGCAGCCGGGCGTACACCTCCTCCAGCGCGCTCTCGGGCGTGCCGGCGAGCAGGGCGAGGCGGCGGCGCAGGCTTTCGGCATAGTCGGCAATCTCGCCGCGCATCGCGGCTTCGGTGATGGCGGCGATCTGCGCTTTCTTGCCGCTGGCGGTGCCGAGTTCGTCAATGGTTTCCATGTCCACCAGGGTGGAGTCCATGTCCAGCACCAGCAGCTTGAAGTCGGCCAGGCGCAGGCCGGCGGGGACGACGGCCCAGTCGATGCCGTGCTCGCGGGCGATGGCTGGCATGAAGCCGCGCACCACATGCGGGTCGACGCCGATGTCGCGCAGGCGCATGGCATGCGCGCCCCAATCACCTTTCGGGCCTTGCGGGCCGGGGAGTTTTTCCAGCCCGCCGGGTTGGGCGTGCTCGGCGATGCGCGCGACGAGGTCGGCATTCAGAGTGATGGGTGCGGGAACTTGCAGAACGAGGTGGTGCATGGCTGGGGTTGTGGTGCCAGATCGCGGCGGATGGGGCGGGGTGGGTTTGGGAAGGAAGGGGCGTTGAGCTGAACGGCCTCAGGCCGCCAGGGCCTCGCCGCGCGGCTCGCCGAGCAGACGCAGGGTGTCGCGCACCAGGCGGGCACGGGTGGGCGCGTCTTTCGCATCGCGCTCGATGCGCAGCCGGTCGTTGCCGGCCAGGCGCACATGGCGGTGGTTCTGCACCAGCCAGATGATGCGGGCGCCATCGATGGGCGGGTTGGGGCGGAACTGGATGAGCGTTTGCTTGTCGGCCGCATCCACCTTCTGCACGCCGTAGCGTGCGGCCAGCAGGCGCAGGCGGTGGGTCTCCAGCAGGTTGAGCGCGGCGCTGGGCATGCGGCCGAAGCGGTCGACGATTTCTTCCGCCACGTCCTGCAGCTTGGCTTCGTCACCCGCGCTGGCGAGCCGCTTGTACAGGCTCAGGCGCGCGTGCACGTCGGGGCAGTAATCGGCCGGCAGCAGGGCCGGTTCGTGCAGGTTGATTTCGGTGGTCACGCCCAGCGGGTGCAGCAGGTCGGGCTCGCGCCCGGCTTTGAGCGCCTTCACCGCTTCGCCCAGCATGTCGATATACATCTGGTAGCCGACCTCCTGCACATTGCCGGATTGCGACTCGCCCAGCGCCTCGCCGGCGCCGCGAATTTCCAGGTCGTGCATGGCGAGGTAGAAGCCCGAGCCCAGTTCTTCCATCTGGGTGATGGCGTCCAGCCGCTGCAGCGCGGTTTTGGACAGCGACTGCACTTCCGGCACCAGCAGATAGGCATAGGCCTGATGGTGCGAGCGCCCGACGCGGCCGCGCAACTGGTGCAACTGCGCCAGACCGAACTTGTCGGCGCGGCTCATGACGATGGTGTTGGCGGTGGGCACGTCGATGCCGGTTTCGATGATGGTGGAGCACAGCAGCACGTTGAAGCGCTGGGCGTGGAAGTCGCGCATCACGCGCTCCAGGTCGCGCTCGTGCATCTGGCCGTGGGCGATGGCGATGCGCGCCTCGGGAATCAACTCGGCCAGCATCTCGCGCCGCCGCTCGATGCTCTCCACCTCGTTGTGCAGGAAGTAGACCTGTCCGCCGCGCTTGATTTCGCGCAGCACCGCTTCGCGAATCACCGCCTTGCTTTCGTTGCGCACGAAGGTCTTGATCGCCAGGCGCTTTTGCGGCGCGGTGGCGATGACGGAGAGGTCGCGCAGTCCTTCCATCGCCATGCCGAGCGTGCGTGGAATGGGCGTGGCGGTGAGGGTGAGCATGTCCACCTCGGCGCGCAGGGCTTTCAGCGCCTCTTTATGGCGCACGCCGAAGCGGTGTTCCTCGTCGACGATGACCAGGCCCAGTCGCTGGAACTTCACGTCGGCCGACAACAGCTTGTGGGTGCCGATGACCACGTCCACCGTGCCGGCGGCCATGCCCTCGAGTGCGGCTTTCACCTCCTTGCTGGTGCGAAAGCGCGACAGCTCGGCAATCTTCACCGGCCAGTCGGCGAAGCGGTTGCGGAAGGTTTCCACATGCTGCTCGGCCAGCAGCGTGGTGGGCGCGAGCACGGCCACCTGCTTGCCACCCATGATGGCGATGAAGGCGGCGCGCAGGGCCACCTCGGTCTTGCCGAAGCCGACGTCGCCGCACACCAGGCGGTCCATCGGCCGGGGCGAGATCATGTCCTGCACCACGGCGTGAATGGCGGCGCGCTGGTCCGGGGTTTCTTCGAAGCCGAAGCCGGCGGCGAAGGCCTCGTAGTCTTGCGCGGCGTAGCGGAAGGCATGGCCGGGACGTGTGGCGCGGCGGGCATAGATGTTGAGCAATTCGGCCGCGGTGTCGCGCACCTGTTCGGCCGCTTTGCGCCGCACCTTGTCCCACTGGCCGGAGCCCAGGGTGTGCAGCGGCGCGTTGTCCGGGTCCACGCCGCTGTAGCGGGCAATGAGGTGAAGCTGGGCCACGGGCACATACAGCGTGGCCGCTTGCGCATAGCTCAGGTGCAGGAACTCGGCCGGGCCGTCGCCCAGGTCCAGCGAGGTCAGGCCCTGGTAGCGGCCGATGCCATGCTGCTGGTGCACCACCGGGTCGCCGGGCTTGAGTTCGGAGAGATCGCGAATCAGGTTCTCGACATCGCTGGCGCGCTCTTGCGTGCGGTGCCGGCGCTGGCTCGGGCTGAGGGCGAACAGCTCGGTCTCGGTCAGCAGGGCGATGCCGGCATCGGGCAGGGCGAAGCCGGCGGCGAGCGGGGCGACGACGAGGCCGAAGGCCGAGTCGGCCGCGGCGAAAGCGGCCCAGGACTCGGTGACGCGCGCGTCGAGCCTGGATTCGCGCAGCAACTCCAGCAGGGTTTCACGCCGCCCGGCGGACTCGGCGCAGAGCAGGACGCGCAGCGGATGCTGGGCATCGCGTTGCCCCGCCTCGAGCCAGGCCTGCAGGCGGCGCAGGGGCTGCTCGCTGCGCCGCTCGATGGACAGGTCGGGCAGGGCGCGCGCGGGCAGGCCGGGCACGGGCTTGGTTTGCAGCGCCGCAAGGATTGGGGACGCCGAGGATGGCAAATCGGATGGCGTTTCGGCAGAGGCTTCGGGACTTGCAGCCGGTTCGGCGGCGCCCGGCGCTTCGGACTCGTCAGCGGCCAGCTTCGCCGCGAAGGTTTGGGCGCCGCTGCGCAGGCCGAGCTGCGCCAGGGGCTTGATGCGCAGGAAGAATTCTTCCTCGCTCAGGTACAACTCGCCGGGAGCCAGCGCCGGGCGCTCGGGGTCGTGGCGCAGCAGGCGCCAGCGGTCGGTGGTGTCGGTCCAGAACTGGCGCATGGCGCCGGTCACGTCGCCCAGCAGCACGACGCCGGCATGCGCGCCGGCGTAGTCGAGCAGGGTGGCGGTCTGCTCGAAAAACAGCGGCAGGTAGTACTCGATGCCGGGGCCGGCCACGCCGCTGGCCATGTCCTTGTACAGCGGGCTGCGGCTCGGGTCGCCCTCGATGCGCTCGCGCCACTGGGCGCGGAAACGCTGGCGCGCGGGTTCGTCCAGCGGAAACTCGCGGCCCGGCAGCATGCGCACGGTCTCCACCGGGTAGAGGCTGCGCTGGCTGTCGGGGTCGAAGGTGTGGATGGACTCCACCGTGTCGCCGAACAGGTCCACCCGCAAGGGCAGGGCGCTGCCCATGGGGTGCAGGTCGAGCAGGCCGCCGCGCACGGCATACTCGCCCGGCGCCACCACCTGGGTCACATGGGCATAGCCGGCCAGCACCAGTTGCGCGCGCAAGGCGGCTTCGTCGATGGCCTGACCCTTCTGGAAACTGAAGGTGGTGGAAGCGAGAAAAGCCGCTGGCGGCAGGCGCTGCAGCGCCGTGGTGGCGGGCACCAGCACCACATCCAGCGCCGCGTGGTGCAGCGTCCAGAGCGTGGCCAGGCGCTCGGAGACCAGATCCTGATGCGGCGAGAACGCGTCGTAGGGCAGGGTTTCCCAATCGGGCAGCACGCCGCAGCGCAGGCCGGGCGCGAACCACTGGATTTCGGCCAGCAGGCGCTGGGCGTCGGCCGGGTCGCCGGTGACGACCACCCACGGCCCGCGCCCAGAGGTTGCGGGGCTGCGCGACTGCGCCAACTCGGCCAACAACAGGGCGTCGGCGCTGCCGGCGGGCTTGGGCAGGGCGTGGCGGTTGCCGGGTTTGAGCGTGGGCAGGCCGGGCGCGAGAAACAGAGGTTGCGGGGAGGAGGTTCGGGACATCTCTAGAATTTTCGCAGGTGCGGCCTTTCGCCGTGCGCAAAGCGAAGCGATGTCCATGCATGCCCTCATTCCCTGCGCGGGCTCGGGCGCACGCCTGCCGGGCGATGTGCCGAAGCAATACCGCCAGTTGGCCGGCGCAGCGGTCGTCGCCCATACGGTGCGGGCGTTTCTTGCCTGCCCGCAAGTCGCCTCGGTGCACGTGGTGGTGCAGGCAGGTGATGCGCAAGCGCGGGCGGTGCTGCCGACTCACCCACGCTTGCGCATCCACGAAGCCGGTGGCGCCACCCGCGCGCAGACGGTGCTGCAGGGTTTGCGCGGTTTGCGGGCGCAGGGTGCGGGTGAGCAGGATTGGGTGCTGGTGCACGACGCTGCGCGCTGCTGCATCACGCCCCAGGCCATCGCCGGCTTGATCGAAGCCTGTCAGCACGACGCCGTGGGCGGCCTGCTGGCCCTGCCGCTGCCGGATACGCTGAAACAGGCCGCAGCCGACGCCAATGCGCCGCAGACCGTGCGCGTTGCCGCAACCCTGCCACGCGACGGCCTGTGGCTGGCGCAGACGCCGCAGATGTTCCGCCTCGGCACCTTGTTGGCGGCCTTGCAGCAGAGCGATCCGGCCGGGATCACGGATGAAGCCTCGGCGGTGGAGCGCATGGGGCTGCGGCCCAAACTCGTGCTCGGCAGCGGCAGCAATTTCAAGGTGACGTTCGCCGACGACCTGATTCTTGCCGAGGCCTTGATCACGACGCGTGCCCAGCATGCCGCAACCCCAGGAGCCGAACATGCATGAACCGAAACTGGAATGGCGCGTGGGGCAGGGCGAGGACATTCATGCCCTGGTTCCCGGCCGCAGACTGGTGCTCGGCGGTGTGGAGATTGCGCACCACAGCGGCCTGCTCGGCCACTCGGATGCCGACGCGCTGCTGCACGCCATCACCGACGCGCTGCTGGGCGCGGCCGGGCTGGGCGACATCGGCACGCATTTTCCGGATACCGACCCGCGCTACAAGGGCGCCGACTCGGGTGCCTTGCTGCAGGCGGCCATGGCCGCGCTTGCCGCGCAAGGCTGGCAGGTGGTGAACGTGGACAGCACGGTGCGAGCCCAGGCCCCGAAGCTGGCGCCGCACCGCGAAGCCATGCGGCAGTCCATCGCCCGGCTGCTGGCCATTGCGCCGGAGCGGGTGAACGTCAAGGCGAAGACGGCCGAGCGCCTGGGCTTCGTCGGCCGGCAAGAGGGCATGGCCACCAGTGCGGTGTGCCTGTTGCAGCGCGAAACACCCATGTGCTGAAGGTCGCGTGCGCTTGGGTTGCGTCGGCTGGTGGCGCCGGTTTGTCGCAACGCGTCCTTGTCCGTGATGCGGCGCCGCATTACACTTGATGGTTTCGCCAGTCATCAACTTGCTGAGCGCGGGCCTCCTGTGTTGTTTTGGCCTACGCTTGAACCAGCAAACCCACAAACTGCGCGATGAAGCTTCAAGAGCAGGTCACAAGCCTGGCTGGAGAGGCGCCAACGGTCTTTCGTCAGAGAAATTCATCGAGGTGATCATGGACATGTCCAGAACTGAAATTCAATCGGCCGCAACGGCCGCTGCGCAGCAAACTCCTCACAAATCGTCTTCCGGCGCCGCTGAAATCACCGGTTCCGAGATACTCGTGCGTTGTCTTCAGCACGAGGGCGTCAAGTACATCTGGGGCTACCCCGGTGGCGCGGTGCTCTACATCTACGACGAGCTGTACAAACAAAAAACCATCCGGCATGTGCTGGTGCGCCATGAGCAAGGCGCGGTTCATGCGGCCGACGGCTATGCGCGCGCCAGCGGCGAAGTGGGCGTGGCGCTGGTGACCTCGGGGCCGGGTGCGACCAATGCCGTGACCGGCATCGCCACCGCCTACATGGATTCGATTCCGATGGTCATCATCACCGGCCAGGTGCCCACCTTCGCCATCGGGCTCGACGCCTTCCAGGAATGCGACACGGTCGGCATCACCCGCCCCATCGTCAAGCACAACTTCCTGGTGAAGGACGTGAAAGACCTGGCGCTGACCCTGAAAAAGGCCTTCCATATCGCCCGCAGCGGCCGCCCCGGCCCGGTGGTGGTGGACGTGCCCAAAGACGTGTCGCGCGACACCGCGCCGTTCCATTACCCCGAGCATGTGGAAATGCGCTCCTACAACCCGGTGCGCAAGGGCCACGGCGGGCAGATTCGCAAGGCCGTGCAGTTGCTGATGCACGCCAAGCGCCCCTATCTCTACAGCGGTGGCGGCGTGGTGCTGGCCAATGCCTCCGACAAGCTGCGCGCACTGGCCACGCTGCTGGGCCTGCCGTGCACCAACACGCTCATGGGGCTGGGTGCGATTGCCGCATCCGACCCGAAGTTCCTCGGCATGCTGGGCATGCACGGCACCTTCGAAGCCAACATGGCCATGCAGCACAGCGACGTGGTGCTGGCCGTGGGCGCGCGCTTCGACGACCGCGTCATCGGCAACCCCAAGGACTTCGCCCAGATCGAGCGCAAGATCGTTCACATCGACATCGACCCTTCGTCCATTTCCAAGCGGGTGAAGGTGGACGTGCCCATCGTCGGCGACGTCGGCGAGGTGCTGACGGAGCTGATCGAGCAGATCGAGCAGTTGAAGGCGGCCGGCCAGCGCCAGGACATGGCGGCCCTGGCCACCTGGTGGGGGCAGATCGAGGAGTGGCGCAAGCGCGATTGCCTGAAGTACGAGAAGTCCGATCAGGTCATCAAGCCGCAATACGTCATCGAGACGCTGTACGAGCTGACGAAGGAGCGCGAAACCTATGTCTGCTCCGACGTCGGCCAGCACCAGATGTGGGCGGCGCAGCACTACCGCTTCGACCATCCGCGGCGCTGGATCAACTCCGGCGGCCTCGGCACCATGGGCGTGGGCCTGCCTTATGCCATGGGCATCAAGCTGGCCAAGCCCGATGCCGAATGCGTGGTGATCACCGGCGACGGTTCGATCCAGATGAACATCCAGGAACTGGCCACCTGTCTGCAGTACGGCACGGCGGTGAAAGTGCTGCTGCTGAACAACGGCTACCTCGGCATGGTGCGGCAGTGGCAGGAGATTGAATACTCCGGCCGCTACTCGCATTCCTATATGGATTCGCTGCCCGACTTCGTCAAGCTGGCCGAGGCCTACGGCCATGTGGGCATGCGGGTGGTCAAGCCCGAGGACGTGCGCCCGGCGCTGGAGAAGGCCTTCGCCATGAAAGACCGCACCGTGTTCATCGACTTTGCCGTGGATCCGACCGAGAACGTCTGGCCCATGGTGCAGGCGGGCAAGGGCATCACCCACATGCTGCTGGGGTCGGAAGATCTCTGAACGGTGGGCTGGCCGCGGCCGTGCAGCGGGCTCACCCGTCCCCGCGCAGCGCGACGGTCGCCAGCCACTTGTGGAGCCGCCCCGTTTTTCATCCATTTCCATCCACCATCACGCCTCAAGAGCCAGGCCCCGCTTACCGGCGGCGCACGAAGCCTGAGGTGGGAGATTGCACATGAAACACATCATCGCCGTCCTGCTCGAAAACGAACCCGGCGCCTTGTCGCGCGTGGTCGACCTGTTCGCCGCGCGCGGCTACAACATCGAGTCGCTGTCGGTGGCGCCGACCGAAGACGATTCGCTCTCGCGCATGACCATCGTCACCAGCGGCTCGGACGAAGTCATCGAGCAGATCACCAAGCATCTGAACCGCCTGATCGACGTGGTGAAAGTGGTGGACCTCACCGAGGCCAACTACATCGAGCGCGAGCTGATGATCATCAAGCTGCGCGCCGTCGGCAAGGAGCGCGAGGAGATGAAGCGCATGGCCGACATCTTCCGCGGCCGCATCATCGACGTCACCGACAAGACCTACACCATCGAGCTGACCGGCGACGAAGCCAAACTCGACGCCTTCATCCAGGCGGTGGAGCGCACTGCCATTCTGGAAACCGTGCGCACCGGCGCCAGCGGCATCAGCCGCGGCGAGCGCGTGCTGCGCGTTTGAGCCAACCAACCCATTTCATCCCGAGGAGCTGACATGAAAGTGTTTTACGACAAGGACTGCGATCTTTCCCTCATCAAGGGCAAGAAGGTCACCATCATCGGCTACGGCTCGCAAGGC
Organism: Thiomonas sp.; assembly: GCF_054608695.1. Lineage (NCBI taxonomy): Bacteria > Pseudomonadati > Pseudomonadota > Betaproteobacteria > Burkholderiales > Thiomonas > Thiomonas sp. The sequence goes on along the minus strand of NZ_JBTRXV010000030.1, from coordinate 32,815 downwards.
CATGCCCATGCCCAGAACCTGAACGACAGTGGCGTGAAGGTCACCGTCGGTCTGCGCAAGGGCGGTGCGTCCTGGGACAAGGCGAAGAAGGCCGGGCTCACGGTGAAGGACGTGGACGACTCGGTCAAAGGCGCCGACGTCATCATGATCCTGCTGCCTGACGAGAACATCGCCCAGGTGTACCGCGACCACGTCGAGCCCAGCGCCAAGAAGGGCGCGGCGCTGGCCTTCGCCCATGGCTTCAATATCCATTACGGCCAGATTGCGCCCCGCGCCGACCTGGACGTCATCATGATCGCGCCCAAGGCCCCCGGCCATACCGTGCGCAACACCTACACCCAGGGCGGCGGCGTGCCCCACCTCATCGCCGTGGCGCAGGACAAATCCGGCAAGGCACGCGATCTGGCGCTGTCGTACGCCATGGCCAATGGTGGCGGCCGTGCCGGCATCATTGAAACCAGCTTCCGCGAAGAAACCGAGACCGACCTGTTCGGCGAGCAGGCCGTGCTGTGCGGCGGCGCGGTGGAACTCATCAAGGCCGGTTTCGAGACGCTGGTGGAAGCCGGATACGCGCCCGAAATGGCCTACTTCGAGTGCCTGCACGAACTCAAGCTGATCGTCGACCTGATCTACGAAGGCGGCATCGGCAATATGAACTACTCGATTTCCAACAACGCGGAATATGGCGAGTACGTCACCGGCCCGAAAATCGTCACCGACGACACCAAGAACGCCATGCGCCAGGCCCTCAAGGACATTCAGACCGGCGAATACGCCAAGAGCTTCATCCTGGAAAATCGCGCCGGCGCTCCCACGCTCATCTCCCGCCGCCGCCTCACCACCGAACATCCGATCGAGAAGGTGGGCGAGCAGCTTCGCGCCATGATGCCTTGGATCAAGGCCAACAAACTGGTGGACAAGAGCAAGAACTGATTGGCCTTGAAAGAAAGGCAGTGCCGCGCCTGCAGGCGCGCTTCATGCCGGCCCTGTGCGACGCTTCGAACAGGGCCGGTTGTGCTTCGAAAGACCTGGAAATGATTCGAATGTCGCGGCCTGACTGGCCAACCCCCGCGACTACACTGCACCCATGCACTATCCCCATCCCATTCTTGCCCGCGAAGGCTGGCCGTTCATCGGCGGCATCGTCCTGATTTCGATTCTGGCCTGGCTGTTCGCCGGTTTCTGGTGGTCATTGCCGTTCTGGCTCGTCAGCATCTTCGTCATCCAGTTTTTCCGCGATCCGCCGCGTGCCGTGCCGCAAGATCCCTTGGCCGTGCTTGCTCCGGCCGATGGCCGCATCGTTGCCATCGAGCGTGCCCACGACCTCTACGCCAAGCGCGATGCGCTCAAGATCAGCGTGTTCATGAATGTGTTCAACGTGCATTCCAACCGCGCACCGGTCACGGGCATGGTGCTGGCCGTGAGCTACTTTCCGGGGAAGTTTTTCAACGCCGACCTCGACAAGGCTTCACTCGAAAACGAGCGCAATGCCGTGGTCATTCAGCACAACGCCCGCATCGTGACGGCGGTGCAGGTGGCTGGCCTGATTGCGCGCCGCGTGCTGTGCTACACCAAGCCCGGCGATCAACTGCAGCGGGGGCAGCGTTTTGGTTTCATCCGCTTCGGCTCGCGTGTCGATCTCTACTTGCCACTCGACACCGTGCCCCGCGTGTCCATCGGCGACAAGGTCTACGCCACCAGCACGGTGCTGGCGGCGTTCCCCGCCGACATGCCAGCCTGAATCCAGGGGGAACTCGCCATGCCACGTAACGTCACACGATTTCCAGACTCCGCCCAGCGGTCGGGTGGCGGCAGCAAGCGCGCGGCAGACGAGGACGAAGGCCTGGACCCAGGCCTGCCCGATCCGGGAGAAGACTTGCATCACCTGCCGCAGCGCCACCGGCGCGGCATTTACCTGCTGCCCAACTCATTCACGGCTGCGGCTTTGTTCGCCGGTTTCTACGCCATCGTCATGGCCATGGGGCAACGCTACGACCTGGCCGCCACGGCCATCTTTGCTGCGATGGTGCTCGACAGCCTGGACGGCCGGGTTGCCCGCCTGACCCATACCCAGAGCGAGTTCGGCGCGCAATTCGACTCGCTGGCCGACATGGTGTCGTTCGGTGCGGCGCCGGCGCTCATCATGTACCAGTGGTCCCTTCACGGTCTGGGCAAACTGGGCTGGCTCGCGGCTTTCGTCTACTGTGCCGGAGCGGCGCTGCGCCTGGCGCGGTTCAACACCAATATCGGCGTGGTCGACAAGAATTACTTCCAGGGCTTGCCCAGCCCGGCCGCCGCAGCGCTGGTGGCGGGGTTCATCTGGATCATGTCGGATGCCAGCGTTCTCGGCACCCATGTACCCTGGGTCGCCTTCGCCATCACCGCGTTTGCCGGCGTCACCATGGTGACCAATGTGCCGTTCTACAGTTTCAAGGCCGTGAGCCTGCGGCGCAGCGTGCCGTTCATCACGATGTTCCTGATCGTGCTGCTCATCGGCTTGATCGCCTACCGACCGCCGCTGGTGTTGTTTGGCCTGTTCGTGCTGTACGCGCTGTCGGGTTACGTGCTGTATGCCTGGCGCCGCTTTCACGGTAAAACGGCCAGCGTGATTTCCACCTCAACGGACGAGCCCGACGAGCGCGGGCTGCACGGTTAGGTCGCCGCGTCGTCACGAGCCAGCATGAAACGGCTGGCCAGCGGCCGATCATCATGCTCGGCGCGCTGATGGGGACGCCAATCAGCGTGGACATGGTGGGCGCAGCAGCCGCGCGCTGACCGGCCACGCCGCGTACTCGCAATGGACTGTCCATCACGCACCGTCTCCGGCGCCCACCCTGTGCCACGCTCCTGCTTCAGCCGAAGAGCTTTTTCGTGATGCCAGCGACATGCGCACCCTGAAACTTGGCAATGGCCAGTTCGTTGGCGCTTGGCATGCGGCTGCCGTCGCCCTTGCTCAAGGTGGTGGCGCCGTAGGGCGTGCCGCCAGAGATTTCGTCCATATTGGTGAGTTGGGGGCAGGCGTAGGGCACGCCCACCACGATCATGCCCTGGTGAAACAAGGTCGTGTGGAACGAGGTGATGGTGGTTTCCTGGCCGCCATGCTGGGTGGCGGTACTGGCGAACACGCTGCCCACCTTGCCCACCAGCTTGCCCTGCTGCCAGAGGCCGCCGGTCTGGTCGAGGAAGTTGCGCATCTGCCCGCACATATTGCCAAAGCGGGTTGGGGTGCCGAAGATGATGGCGTCGTACTCGGCCAGTTCTTCCGGCTTGGCGATCGGAGCGGCTTGCTCGGTCTTGGCGTGGATCGCGGCCACAGTCTCCGGGGGCATGGTTTCGGGCACACGCTTGATCGTCACGTCGACGCCCGGAACCGAACGCACGCCTTCGGCCACTTCCTGCGCCATGCGCTCGATATGCCCCCAGGTGCTGTAGTACAGAACAAGAACTTTGGCCATGAAAAACTCCTTGTAGGGTGGTGGTTGAAGACCTTATGATGCATTCATTGGTTGTAAAAATGAAGTAGGTACTTTTTAGTAACTACATGGTTTTACCAATGCTTACGTATCGGGCCCGTGGCGAAGTGGACATCTCAGCCGAGATTCGAGATGTCGTCGCCATCCTGGCGCATTCATGAGACCCAGCCATGTCAAGCGAAACCACCGTCGAATGTCCGATGAACGCGCTGTTGCGCATCCTGATGGGGCCTTGGACCAGTTACATCCTCTGGACCTTGCGGCAGCAGGGGCCGCAGCGCTTTGGTGTGCTCAAGCGTCTGATTCCAGGGATCTCCTCACGGGTCTTGACCGAACGGCTCAGGATGCTGGGCGACGCGGGCGTGGTTCACCGCGAACCGCTGATGACCATTCCGCCGCAAGTGACCTACAGCCTCACCCAGCGTGGCGCCGAGCTCTCGCCGGTGCTCGACGCACTGGACGCGCTTGCGCGCAAATGGAGCGAAGAAGATGTTCGCGCAGGCCGGGCCTTTCCCCAGCCAGCCTCCGCCAGCCCTGAGAAGACCACCGTGCTGGCGACAGCTGCCTAGCGAGTCTGTTCGGCAAGGCCCACGGCGCTGGGGGCAGCGAGTCGTAAAAATCGAATCGGCACGGCTGCCGCCATGGCGGCATAGCCAGCATCGCTGGGGTGCACGTGGTCGCCGCTGTCGAAACGTGGCAGCAAACGGGCTGGGTGCGCAGGGTCGCGCAGCGCCGCATCAAAGTCGATGACCCCATCAAAAGCGCCACTGCTGTGCATCCAGGCATTCACCGCCTGCCGGATGGCTTCGCGACTGGCTGGCAGACTCGCGGGGGTGATGGTGCCGCCATAGATGGCCACACCCTTCGCATGAGCTTGAGCAATCAAGTCCTCGTAGCCCGCGATCAGTTCGGCCGCGGTCACTTTCACATGCGGCACATCGCAGTCCAGGCCGGGGTGGGGTGGCACGAAGCCGAAATTGATGTCGTTGATGCCAACCAGGAGGATGACGGCGCGAACGCCTGGCTGCCCGAGCGCGTCGCGCGAAAACCGCTGCAACAGGCTCGGGCCATAGCAAGGCGAGTCATGGAGCAGACGGTTGCCGCTGATGCCGGCGTTGAGCACGGCCAGGTGATGCATGCCGGCCGCGCGCAAGCGTCTGGCAAGATTATCCGGCCAGCGCCGGTTGGCGTTGAGCGTCGAACGCATGCCATCGGTGATCGAGTCGCCGATGGTCACCAGCGCCGCGCTGTGCTCGCTCGGGCCGACCTCGACGTCCATGCCGTCGAGCCAGAGGTAGGCGGTGAAACGCCGCTGAAAAGCCGCGCCGCTGGCGTCCTTGCTGAAATTGCCATGGGCGGCAATGAAGTTGACCTGGCTGGCAATCTTGTGCCAGGTCGTGGGTGCGATGCGATCAGGCATCCAGAAGCTGACCGTCATGGCCTTGCCCGCCACGACCGGCAAGGCAACGGCATCGCTCAGCAAGGCCTGCCCGGCTGGTATCGACAGCGCGTCCCCGCCATCGAAGGTGACCTCGTGCAGCGTGTCCCGCCGCACGGCTGCGCCATGCGCGGATGCCGCCACGGTCACTCCGCCAATGCGCAAGGCCTGCGTGCCGAAACGATTGCTGATGCGCAGCCGCAAAGCCTTGCCTGAAAGCGTGGGCAGCACAATCTGGCGTACTGTCACCCCGTCCAGAGTCGGAGCGCGGTTGAAGCCCGGTGCAGCCGGGTTCAGCGACACAGCCTGAGGCGCCACCATCCATGAACCAACCCAGCGATCGGGCGACTTGGCGGTCAGCTGCTCAGCGCCCGAGGCCAGCGGGATGCTGCAGGCAAGCAGCACGCCCAGCGCGAGGCGAGGAAAGCTCATGGTGCCCGGAGCCGGGGTCGAACCGGCACGCCCCTTTTCAGGAAAGCGGCGGATTTTAAGTCCGCTGCGTCTACCAATTTCGCCATCCGGGCAAGTCGCATCGATGTAAGGCTAGCAAGGGCTGCTGCATGGATGCTGGAGGCGGGGGTCGGAATCGAACCGGCATAGACGGCTTTGCAGGCCGCTGCATAACCACTCTGCCACCCCGCCAAGGGTAGGCTGCTTAACGAAAGGTTTGGAGTCAACGCACAGGCCCTGCGAGACCGTATGTTCATGCATGCGCGTTGCAGGCCGTGGCGCCTTGCTTGTGCTGTGCGCACATGTCCAAATTCTCGCCGAAAAAAAAGGGAAGTGCAGGGCTTCCCTTGTTTGGAACAACAACATCAAACGCGTTCAATATTTGGAGCGGGAAACGAGGCTCGAACTCGCGACCTCAACCTTGGCAAGGTTGCGCTCTACCAACTGAGCTATTCCCGCGAAGCCAGAAATAATACCGCAAAAAGGTGCACTGTCAACTGAAAGCGCAAGCCTCAGATCTGCGCTGCCAAGCCGCCGACGACAGCATGCATGCCGGCGTCGACATGCAGGACTTCGGCGGTGATGCCGCTGGCCAGATCCGACAACAGGAAGGCGCTTGCGTTGCCTACCTGTTCGATGGTGACATTGTGGCGCAAGGGCGTGCTGGTTTCGTTGAACTTGAGCATCTTGCCGAAGTCGGCGATGCCCGAGGCCGCAAGCGTCTTGATCGGGCCGGCGCTCACGCCATTCACGCGCATGCCGCGCGGGCCGAGCGATTCGGCCATGTAGCGCACGGTGGCTTCGAGCGCGGCCTTGGCCACGCCCATGGTGTTGTAGTTGGGGACGACGCGCTCGGCGCCGAGGTAGGTCATGGTGATGAGCGAGGGCGAATGGCCAGCGGCCGCGCTGGCTTGGAGCATGGGCAATGCAGCTTTCGCCAGCGCCGGAAAGGAGTAGGCGGAGATGTCGTGCGCGACACGAAAACCTTCACGCGTCAGGCCGTCGATGAAGTCGCCGGCAATGGCTTCGCGCGGGGCAAAGCCGATGGAATGGACCAAGCCGTCGAGTTGCGGCCACTGTGCGCCAAGGTCGCGGAACAGGGCGTCGATCTGGGCGTCGTCGGCCACGTCGCAGGGAAAAATGAGCTGGCTGCCGAACTCCGCAGCGAAGCTCTTGGTGCGATCCAGGAAGCGTTCTCCCACATAGGTGAAGGCGAGTTCGGCACCCTCGCGGTGGCACGCTTGCGCAATGCCGTAAGCGATGGAACGGTTGGAGAGCAAGCCCGTGATCAGGATGCGTTTGCCAGCGAGAAAGCCCATGAGATGTCCTGTGGATGCGTATCGAGGAAGGAAGCCGCTGCGGGGTGCGGATGCGCGTTCAGATCGGTGCTCGGATGCGCGCGAAAGTCTGCGGTGTGTGCTGCGGCCTGGCGATGCGGCAGAATTCTCGCATGGCCCACGCACTCAGCCTCAGCCGGCGCACACTCTTGCAAGCCCTTGGGCTTGCGCTTGCGCCCTGGGCAGCGGATGCCGATGCTGCTACGCAAGACTCCCCAGCCCTGGCCTTGTATGACAAACCCAAATATCCGCCGGGATTTGCGCATTTCGACTATGCGAACCCGAACGCTCCCCTTGGGGGAACCCTCTGGCTGACCCCGCCGTCGCGCGCTGGCAGCTTTGACAAGCTCAACCCTTTCACCCTGCGCGGCACGGCGCCGCCCGGGATCAACACCCTGGTGTTTGAATCGCTGATGACGGCGAGTTGGGATGAGCCCAACAGCGTCTACGGCCTGCTGGCCGAAGACGTGGAACTGGCCGCGGATCGCCGCTCCGTGCGCTTTCGCTTGAACGCCGCGGCGCGTTTCGTGAACGGCGACCCCGTGACCGCGGACGATGTGCGCCACAGCTTCGACACGCTCGTTGGTCCCTACGCAGCACCCGGCATCAAAGTGCAGTTTGCCGATGTGGCGCGGGTCGTGGTGGAAGACATGCGGCATGTGCGATTCGACTTCAAGCGGGCCAACCATGAACTGCCCTTGATCGTCGCCGGCCTGCCCGTGTTCTCGCGCCAATGGGGTGCCGGCAAGCACTTCGACGAGGTGGTGAACGAGCTGCCCATCGCCTCCGGCCCCTACAGCATCGAGCGCATGTCGCAGAACCAGGACATCGTCTACGCCAGGCGCACGAACTACTGGGGCTGGAGCCTGCCGGCGCGTCGTGGCCAGTACAACTTCGCGCGCATCGGCTTCAAGCTTTACCGTGACGAAACCGCGCGCCTGGAGGCCTTCAAGGCCGGGGACTTCGACCTGATCCAGGAGTTCATCGCCAAGAATTGGGTGCGGCAATACACCGGGCCGAAATTCGCCAGCGGCGAACTCGTCAAGCGCGAACTGCCCAACCACAATCCGGCGGGTTTCCAGGGCATGGTGCTGAACCTGCGCCGTCCGCTGTTCCAAGACATTCGCGTGCGTCATGCGCTGGCTTTGGCACTCGATTTCCAGTGGCTCAACCGGATGTTTTTTTACGGCCAGTACAAACGCATCCATGGCTATTTCGCCAACAGCCCATTCGAGGCCAGGCATGCCCCCGGGCAAGACGAACTGGCCCTGCTTGAGCCGTTGCGCCCGCAGCTTGCACCCGAGGTTTTCGGCGTCCTGCCCACTTTGCCCAGCACCGATCCTCCCGGCAGCCTGCGCGCCAATTTGCTGGCAGCGCGCAGCTTGTTGCGCGAAGCGGGCTGGCACTACCGCGACGGGGCCTTGCGCAACGTGCGTGGCGAGGTCTTCACGTTCGAGTATCTCGACAGCCAGGGCTCGATGGCGCGGGTGATGACGCCCTACGGCCAAGCTCTTGCCAGGCTCGGCATTCGCATGCAGTACCGGCAGGTGGACTACGCCCTGTACCAGCGGCGCATGGACGGTTTCGACTACGACATGACCACGGTGCGTTATCTCGGCAGTCCCAGCCCCGGCAATGAATTGCGCGATCGCTTCGGCTCGCCCTCCGCCTCCATCGAGGGGTCCGACAACGTCTGGGGCATTCGCAGCCCCGCGGTGGATGCGCTCATCAGCCACGTCGTTCAGGCCCGCACCTGGGCGCAGTTGGTGGCGGCCTGCAAGGCGCTGGACCGGGTTCTGGTGTGCGGTTGGTATTCGGTGCCGCAGTGGTATGCGGCGAGCCACCGCGTGGCCTATCGCTCAGGCTTGTTCGGCATGCCGCGCACCTTGCCGCTGTACTACGAGCCCGAAGCTTGGGCCATGGCCTGCTGGTGGTCGCAGCCACGGGCAAAACCCGTTGCGGAGAAACAAGCATGAATCTCGGCTGGTATGTCGCCAAGCGCCTGTTGTTGATGGTTCCAACCCTGTTCGGCGTGCTCTTGCTGACCTTTGCGGTCATCCAGTTCGTGCCGGGTGGCCCGGTCGAGCAGATGGTGGCGCAACTGCGCGGCAAGGGGCAAACCGGCGAGGCTGCGGGAGGCCTGGCATACAGGGGACAGCAAGGCATCAACCCCAAGCAACTGGCCGAGATCAAGAAACTCTACGGCTTCGACAAGCCGCCGGCCGAGCGCTTTGTGCACATGCTGGGCCAGTTCCTGCGCTTCGATCTGGGTCGCAGTTACTTCTATCACGAGAGCGTCTGGCAACTCATCAAGGAGCGCATGCCGGTGTCCATCAGCCTCGGCCTCTGGACCTTCCTGCTCACCTACCTCATCTCCATCCCACTGGGCATCGCCAAGGCGGTGCGACATGGCAGCCGCTTCGATCTCGCCTCCAGTCTTGCGGTGCTGGTGGGTTATGCCATCCCCGGCTTCGTGCTGGGCGTGGTGCTTCTCGTGCTGTTCGCCGGTGGCAGTTTCTGGCAATGGTTTCCGCTGCGCGGACTGACATCCGACGGCTGGGCCAGTTTCACGCCGTGGCACAAGGTCACGGACTATTTCTGGCACATCACACTGCCGGTTTTGGCCATGGTGGCGGGAAGCTTCGCCGTCATCACCATGCTCACCAAGAACGCATTTCTGGAGGAAATCCGCAAGCAATACGTTCTCACCGCGCGTGCCAAGGGCGCCAGCGAGCGCCGCGTGCTGTGGCGCCATGTTCTGCGCAACGCCCTCATTCCGCTGGTGACGGGTTTTCCGGCTGCATTCATCGGCGCGTTCTTTGCCAGTTCCTTGCTCATCGAGACGCTGTTTTCCCTGCCCGGACTTGGCCTGCTGTCCTACGAATCGGTGATGCGGCGCGACTATCCGGTCGTCATGGGCACGCTCTACCTGTTCACGCTCATCGGTCTGGCGACCAAGCTCGTGTCCGACCTTTGTTATGTGTGGGTCGATCCACGGGTGCAATTCGAAAGCCTTCAATGAGCACTGTGCCCATCGCCTCTGCCTTGCGCAATGACGCACCTGCTCTTGCGCGCTCGCCCGCACAACTCGCCTGGGCCCGCTTCAAATCCCAACGTCTGGGTTATGTGAGCCTGTGGATTTTTGGCTTCTTGTTCGGCTTGAGCCTGTTGGCTCCGGTGTTGTGCAACGACAAGCCTCTGCTGGTGCGGTATGAAGGGCGCTGGTACATGCCGCTGCTGCACACCTATCCCGAGACGACTTTCGGCGGCGACTTCCACACCCCCACGGATTACCTCGACCCGCTGATTCGCAAGCACCTCAGCCAGGGCGGCAACTTCGCCATCTTTCCGCCCGTGCCGTATCGCTACGACACCATCAATTACTACGCCACCCAGCCCAACCCGGCGCCCCCTTCGGCGCAGAACTGGCTGGGGACCGACGATGGTGGGCGTGACGTGCTCTCGCGCCTGGTCTACGGCTTTCGTGTCTCGGTGCTGTTCGCGCTGGCACTCACGCTGAGCGGAACCCTGCTGGGGGTCGTGATGGGTGCCATCCAGGGCTATTTCGCCGGGCGCGCGGACCTCACCTTGCAACGCGTGACCGAGGTCTGGGGGGCGATGCCGGAGTTGTACCTGCTCATCATCTTCGCCTCCATCTTCGCCCCCAGCTTCCTGCTCCTGCTGGTGCTGCTTTCGCTGTTTGGCTGGCTGGGCTTGTCCGACTATGTGCGCGCCGAATTCCTGCGCAACCGCCAGATGGACTATGTGCGCGCCGCGCGGGCACTGGGTGCGAGCCATTGGCAAATCGTCACACGTCACATCCTGCCCAACAGCCTCACGCCGGTCCTCACCTTTTTGCCCTTCCGCATGAGCGGAGCCATTCTGGCGCTGACCAGCCTGGATTTTCTCGGACTGGGCGTGCCACCTCCCGCGCCCAGTCTGGGCGAAATGCTGGCGCAGGCAAAGGGCAATCTGGATGCCTGGTGGTTGTCGATCTCCGTGTTCATCACCCTGGTGTTGACGCTGTTGCTCCTCACCTTCATCGGCGAGGCGCTGCGCACGGCGCTGGATCCCCGCCGGGGGTTGCGATGAGGCCACGTCCATGAGCGCAATTCCCGACGCGACGCGTGAAGCGTCTTCGCAAACCGATGCGGCCTTGCTGCGCATCGAGGCGCTGAACGTGGACTTCGGTCCGCAGCGGGTGGTCCACGACTTGAACCTGGCGCTGCGCGCCGGCGAAAAATACGCCCTGGTCGGTGAGTCCGGCTCGGGAAAGACCGTCACGGCACTTGCCATCCTGCGCTTGCTGCAGGGCGCAACCGTCAGGGGGCGGGTGCTGTTCCAGGGGCAGGACCTGGCCAGCATGCCGGAGCGCCGTCTGCGTGGCGTTCGCGGCCGTGACATCGCGATGATCTTTCAGGAGCCGATGAGCGCGCTCAACCCGCTTCAACCCGTCGGTCAGCAAATCGCCGAGTCCCTCGAACTGCACGAGGCCTTGTCGCGCAAGGCCGCGTGGGCTCGCGCCGTGGCCTTGCTGGAGCGCATGGGCATCGCTGATTCGGCGCGCCGCGCGCAGAGCTATCCGCACCAGCTTTCCGGTGGCCAGCGTCAGCGCGCCATGATCGCCATGGCCCTGGCCTGCAAGCCCCGGCTGTTGCTGGCGGACGAACCCACCACGGCGCTGGACATGAGCGTGCGGGCGCAAATTCTTGCGCTGCTGGACGAATTGCAGCGCGAAGAGGGGCTTGCCGTCATGCTCATCAGCCACGATCTGCATCTGGTTCGCGGCTTCGCCCAGCGTGTCGGCGTCATGCAGCAGGGGCGCCTGGTCGAGCAGGGAGCCACTGCCGAGGTGTTCGCGCACGCGCAACATCCGTACACCCAGGCCTTGCTGGCCAGTTTGCCGCAGCGCGATGTTGAGCCGCTGTCGCCGCAGGCGCCCGTTGTTTTGCAAGTCGAGCGGGTCAGCGTGGCTTATGCCCAGGGCGGCTCGTGGCTGCGGCGGCGCCTGCACACGGTGGTGGATCAGGTGTCGCTTGAGCTTCGCGCTGGCGAAACCCTCGGGCTCGTGGGCGAGTCGGGCTGCGGCAAGACCAGCCTCGCCATGGCCCTGCTTGGCCTGCAGCCCATGGGGGAAGGGCGTGTCAGCCTCGCCGGGGTGGAACTTGCCGGCCTTGGCAGCCGTGGCTGGCGTGCCGCCCGGCGCAAGATTCAGGTGGTGTTCCAGGATCCCTTTTCTTCTTTGTCGCCGCGGCGTAATGTCGAGCAGATCGTGGCCGAGGGCCTCAACATCCATGAGCCTGCGCTCGATCAGGCAGCCTGTCGCGTGCGTGTGGTGGACACACTCCGCGACATGGGCCTGGATGCGAGCATCCTGCCCCGGTTTCCCCACGAGTTCTCCGGCGGACAGCGGCAGCGCATTGCCCTGGCGCGGGCGCTGGTGCTGCGTCCCAGCGTTCTGGTGCTGGACGAGCCGACCAGCGCACTGGATATTTCCGTGCAACAACAAATCCTGCGCCTGCTCATCAGGCTGCAACGCGAGCAGGGCCTGGCTTACCTGTTCATCACGCACGATATGGCCGTGATTGGCGCGATGGCCCACCGCATCGCGGTCATGCGCGAGGGCAGCATTCTGGAAACGGGCGAGGCTCTGGCCTTGTTGCGCCACCCGCAGCAGCCCTACACCCGGCAACTGGTCCATGCCGCCGGTGTTACCGGCTGACAGCGCCCAGGCTCCGACTCGAGGTGGGCGGAATCCGGCCCCTGGCAACTGCCCCCAAGACCGTCATAAGTCCGCGCAACTTGCCAGAATTCGCATTTTCCCTTATTATTTCAAGGCTGTAATCCATTTCTGCATGTGCGTTTGTTCGACGAGGCCTGAGCCTTGGCAGGGTGGATGTGTAAGAGCCGGGTTGGCCAGATGGGCGACACAAATGGGCGACACCAATCGCCCTTTTTTTTTGTCGGTACCTGGTGACGAGCCGGGCAGCGAGTTGAGTTCGGCAGCGAGTCGGGCGGTGGGTCTTTCAAAGCGGATGGTGGCTTCAGGGTGCAAGGCAGTCGCGGTATGCAGAAAACAGAGATCATCGAGACGACCGTCCGAGGGATGGGCTACGCCTGTGTCGAGATCGCCTGGGCTTCGGCAGGCCTGCTGCGCATCACGATCGACCGTCTCGACGGCGAGTTTGTCACGGTCGATGATTGCGAGCGCGTCACGCGCCAGTTGCAGTACGCGCTGGAAGTCGAAGGTCTGGACTACAGGCGCCTTGAGGTGTCATCTCCCGGGCTTGATCGCCTGGTGAGGCTGCCGGACGACTGGCAGCGTTTTGCGGGTTTGGAAGTGGAAGTGACCTTGCGCGCGCCGTACAAGGGCCGCAAGAAATACCGCGGTGTGTTGCAGGCCCCGACAGCGGCGGCCGCGGGCGGGAACGCAGAAGTGCCGGCGCAAGCTGATGGCTATGTCATCGTCTGGGACGATGCTTTGCTGGCAGCCGCTGCGGCGGCGAAGCCGGGCGGGAAAAAATTGAAGGCCACCAAGTCGGCTGCGGCTAAGAAGGCCAAGCCCGCTGGCGGGGATGGTGAGGCCCTGGGGGCGAATGACGCCACGGGGGATGTGCATGAATTGCGTTTTTCCATGGCCGAGGCGCGCGAAGTCCGTCTCGTGCCCGTGCTTGACTTTAGGGGTCGAAAATCATGAATCGCGAGCTGCTGATGCTGGTCGATGCGCTGGCGCACGAAAAGAATGTGGAGCGGGATGTGGTGTTCGGTGCGGTCGAGGCCGCGCTGGCTTCGGCCACGAAGAAGCGCTATCCCGGCGAGGTGGACATTCGCGTCGCCATCGACCGCGACACGGGTGCTTACGAAAGTTTTCGCCGCTGGCTCGTGGTGCCGGACGAGGCCGGGCTGCAGCAGCCTGACGCTGAAATCTTGCATTTCGAGGCGCTCGAGCAGATCCCCGACATCGAGGTCGGCGACTACATCGAAGAGCCGGTGGAGAGCGTGGAATTCGGCCGTATCGGCGCCCAGGCGGCGAAGCAGGTGATCCTGCAAAAAATCCGCGACGCCGAGCGCGAGCAGATTTTGAATGATTTCCTCGAGCGCAACGACAAGATTTTCGTCGGCACGGTCAAGCGCATGGACAAGGGCGACGCCATCGTCGAGTCCGGCAAGGTCGATGCCCGGCTGCGTCGCGGCGACATGATCCAGAAAGAGAACGTGCGCGCCGGCGACCGCGTGCGCGCCGTCATCTCGAAAATCGACCGCCAGGCCCGCGGCCCGCAAATCGAACTGTCGCGGACCTCGCCCGAGTTCATGAAAGAGCTGTTCCGCCTCGAGGTTCCCGAGATGGAGCAGGGCATGCTGGAGATCAAGTCCTGCGCCCGTGATCCCGGTGTGCGCGCCAAGATCGCCGTGTTGTCGCACGATCGCCGCATCGACCCCATCGGCACCTGTATCGGTGTCCGCGGTTCGCGCGTGAATGCCGTGAGCAATGAGCTCGGTGGCGAACGCGTCGACATCGTGCTGTGGTCCGAAGATCCGGCGCAGTTTGTCATCGGTGCGCTGGCGCCGGCCAATGTGCAGTCGATCGTTGTCGATGAGGACAAGCACGCCATGGAAGTGGCCGTGGATGAGGAAAACCTGGCCCTGGCCATCGGCCGTGCCGGGCAGAATGTGCGCCTCGCATCCGAGCTGACGGGCTGGGCCATCAACCTGATGTCGGCCGAGGAATCGCAAAACCGGCACACGGCTGAAACCGAAAGCATGCGCGAGCTGTTCCGAACCAAGCTCGATGTGGACCAGGAAGTCGCCGACATCCTCATCCAGGAAGGGTTTACCAGCCTGGAGGAAGTGGCTTATGTGCCGCTGCCGGAAATGCTGGAGATCGAGTCGTTCGACGAGGAAACGGTGCATGAACTGCGCAACCGCGCCCGCGACGCCTTGCTGACGCAAGAACTGGCCAGCGAGCAGAAACTCGAGGAAGTGTCGCAGGACCTCAAGAGCCTCGACGGCCTGTCCAGCGACGATATTGCGAAGCTGGCCGATGCCGGCATCCAAACCCGTGACGACCTGGCCGATCTGGCTGTGGACGAACTCACGGCCATTACCGGGGCTGAAGAAGCCCAGGCCAGCGCGCTCATTCTCCAGGCTCGCGAACATTGGTTCAACGCCTGAGAACTGCGGAGCAAGGAACCACCCATGGCACAAACAACCGTCGCGCAACTCGCAACAGAACTGCACATTCCCGCCACCCAATTGCTGGAGCAATTGGCGGCCGCCAGTGTGCACAAGCAAACGCCCGACGACCCGATCAGCGAGGTCGACAAGGCGCGTTTGCTCGACCACCTGCGGGTGGCCCATGGCGTGGTTGGCGCTGATCGCAAAAAAATCACGCTGACGCGCAAGCAGACCACGGAAATCAAGCAGGCCGATTCCACCGGCAAGGCGCGCACCATCCAGGTCGAGGTACGCAAGAAGCGCGTGTTTGTCAAGCGCGACGAAGTTGCGCCCGCGGAGCCTTCGGCCCCTGTCGTCACGCAGCCTGTGGTGGACGAAGCCGAGCTTCGTCGGCGCGAGGAAGAAGCCAAACATCAGTCCGAGCTGTTGGCGCGCCAGGCCGAGGAACTCGGCAAGCGCCAGCGCGAAGCAGAAGAGGCCGCCCAAGCGCGTGCCGCGGCGCAAGAGCGACTGGATGAAGAGCGCCGGTTGCAAGCCGAGGCCAAGGCCGCGATCGCGGCGGAACAGCCGTCCGAGCGGGACGATGACAAGTCGCGCAAGGCTGCCGAGCAGGAAGCGCAAGAGCATGCTGCAGCTGTGGCGAAGGTTGATGCCAAGCGCGCTGCAGACGCAGCAGCGTCCGTCTCCCGCGCGGCTGAACTCGAGTCCGTGCAAGTGCGTCGCAAGGCTGCCGAGAACGAGGCTGCGGCGATTCGCGACATGCTCTCCCGCCCTCGCGCGGTGTTGCATGCGCCCAAGCCTGAAGTGGCCAAGCCGGCAGAGGTCGCTGCCAAGGCGGGTGCCACCATCAAGGGCACCATCCACAAACCTGCTGCGGGCGCAGCCAAGCCCGCGGGCGCTGCAGCCGCCACCACGGCGGCAGGCGCGAAGGATAAAAAGCAGGTCAAGTCGGAGCAGTTGTCGTCGTCCTGGGCTGACGAGGCGGCCAAGCGCCGTGCCATCAAGACGCGTGGTGACGCCAGCGGCGGCACCGCTGCCTGGCGCGGCGCCAAGGGCGGCTCACGCCGCGATTCGCGCGAGAAGGAAGCGCCACGTTTTGTGGCGCCGGTCGAGCCGCAGGTGCGTGAGGTGCATGTGCCCGAGACCATCTCCGTGGGCGATCTGGCCCACAAGATGGCGGTGAAGGCTTCCGAGGTCATCAAGGTGCTGATGAAGCTGGGCCAGATGGTGACCATCAACCAGGTGCTGGACCAGGAAACCGCGATGATCATCGTGCAGGAAATGGGCCATACCGCCATTGCCGCCAAACTCGACGATCCGGAAACCTTCCTCGAGGAGGAAGGCCAGGTTCCGCAGGAACTGACCTTGCTTCCGCGCGCGCCGGTGGTCACGGTGATGGGCCACGTCGACCATGGGAAAACGTCCCTGCTGGACTACATCCGCCGTGCCAAGGTTGCATCGGGCGAGGCGGGTGGCATCACCCAGCATATCGGCGCCTATCACGTCACCACGCCGCGCGGCATGATCACCTTCCTCGATACCCCCGGGCACGAGGCCTTCACCGCCATGCGGGCGCGTGGTGCCAAGGCAACCGACATCGTCATTCTGGTGGTGGCTGCCGACGACGGCGTCATGCCGCAGACGAAAGAGGCGATCGCCCACGCCAAGGCGGCGGGCGTGCCCATCGTCGTGGCGATGAACAAAATTGACAAACCCGATGCCAATCCCGAGCGCGTGAAGCAGGAACTGGTGGCCGAGCAGGTCGTGCCCGAAGAGTACGGTGGCGAATCACCGTTCGTGCCGGTATCAGCCAAGACCGGACAGGGTATCGACGAGCTGTTGGAACAAGTGCTGCTGCAAGCCGAGGTGCTGGAACTCAAGGCCCCGGAAGATGCGCCCGCCAAGGGGCTGGTGATCGAAGCCAGGCTGGACAAGGGCCGCGGTCCGGTGGCCACGGTGCTGGTGCTTTCGGGCACGCTCAAGCGTGGCGACGCGGTACTGGCGGGCTCCAGCTATGGCCGCGTGCGCGCCATGCTGGACGAAACCGGCAAGCCGGTGCAGAGCGCGGGGCCTTCCATTCCGGTGGAAATCCAGGGTCTGACGGAAGTTCCCACCGCGGGCGAAGAAATCATCGTGCTGCAGGACGATCGCAAGGCGCGCGAGATCGCCCTGTTCCGCCAGGGCAAGTTCCGCGATGTCAAACTGGCCCGCCAGCAGGCCGCGAAACTGGAAAACATGTTCGACCAGATGGTCGAGGGCATGCAAACCCTGAACCTCATCATCAAGTCCGACGTGCAGGGTTCGCAGGAGGCGCTGGTGCATGCGCTCACCAGGCTCTCCACCGAGGAGATCAAGGTGCAGGTGGTGCATGCGGCGGTGGGCGGCATCACCGAGAGCGACGTGAATCTGGCGATCGCCTCGCAGGCCGTGATCATCGGCTTCAACACCCGCGCCGACGCCGGCTCGCGCAAGCTGGCCGAGCAGAACGGCATCGACATTCGTTACTACAACATCATCTACGAAGCCGTGGATGAGATCAAAGCTGCGATGTCGGGGATGCTCACGCCGGAGAAGAAAGAAGAAACCCTGGGCCTGGTCGAGGTGCGCGAGGTTTATCGCATCACCAAGGTTGGCACGGTGGCGGGTTGCATGGTGTTGTCCGGTCTCGTCAGGCGTTCGGCGCAAGTGCGGGTGCTGCGTGAGAACGTGGTCATCCATACGGGCGAACTCGACTCGCTCAAACGCTTCAAGGACGATGCGCGCGAGGTCAAGGAGGGTTTCGAGTGCGGCCTGTCGCTGAAGAATTTCCAGGACCTGGAAAAGGGCGATCAGCTCGAAGTGTTCGAAGTCAAGGAAGTGGCGCGCACGCTTTAACGCAGCAGCCTTGGCGCCGCGACCGTCTGAAAGCGGCCGCGGCGCGCGCTGTGCGCTGCGGCCGCCATTGCTTCGACGATTCCATCCCAGTTCTCATCGCGATTCACCCAGCCCATGCCACGTCAGGCCAGCAGTCCACACCGCGTTCACCGTATCGCCGACCAGATCCAGCGTGATCTGTCGGAGTTGATCCCGCGTGAGCTGCGTGATCCGCGCATCGGCCTGGTGACCATTGCCGATGTCCAGCTCACGCCCGATTACGCGCATGCACGCATCTTTTTCACCGTGCTGGGCGGCGAGCCGGAGCATGCGGCTGCTGCGCTCAACGAGCGTGCCGGCTATTTGCACAGCCTGTTGTTCAAGCGTCTGCGTATCCATACCGTGCCGACGCTGCATTTCGTGTTCGACCAATCCACCAGCAAGGCCAGCGATATGAATGCACTCATCGCCCAGGCCGTCGCCAATACGGCAAAGGACGATTGAGCGCCTTGCGCTCGGTCTGAAAGTCCATGGTTGCAGCCCAACAGCAACGGTCCAGCTGGCAGTCGGTGCATGGCGTCATGCTGCTCGACAAGCCGCGCGGCTGCACTTCGCAAACCGCGCTGCAGCAGGTGCGCCGCGCCTTGCGCGCCGAGAAGGCCGGTCACACGGGCACGCTCGATCCCTTGGCCGACGGCTTGCTGCCGCTGTGTTTCGGCGCCGCCACCAAGTTCGCCCAAATGCATCTGGACGCGGACAAGGCCTACCGTGCCGTGCTGCAACTCGGCGTCACCACCACCACCGACGATGGTGAGGGTGAGGTGATCGAGCGCAAAGCCTTGCCCGACTGGGGGACCGAGCAACTGCTGCAGGTGCTGCAGGGTTTCGTCGGCACCATCGCGCAGACGCCGCCGATCTACAGCGCCCTCAAGCGTGCCGGCAAGCCGTTGTATGCCTATGCGCGCGCCGGCCAGGAGATCGACGTGCCTTCGCGCCAGGTGCGCATCGACGCCATCGGCCTTGTTTCGCTGCAAGGCGATTTGCTGACGCTGGACGTGCGCTGCGGCAAGGGCACCTACATCCGTGCGCTGGCGCGCGACATTGGCCAGCAACTCGGCTGCGGCGCCCATCTTGCCGCCTTGCGCCGCACCGCAAGCGGCGGGTTCGACATCAGCCAGGCCTGCACGCTGGATGCAGTGCGCGGACTCGATGCCGGCGCCGCGCAGGCCCATTTGCTGCCGGTCGATTGTCTGGTGCAGGGTTTGCCGCGCATCGACCTGGACGCGTCGCAATCCGCGCGGCTGCTGCACGGCCAGACCCTGGTGCCTGAACTGGCGCCAACCTTGCCGTCCGGGCAGGTGCGCGTGCATGGCACGACCCCGACCCGTCATTCATTTCTCGGCGTTGCGCACTGGGACGGGCATGTGCTCTCCCCGCAACGCCTGCTGAGCAACGAGGAACTGCAAGCGCAGTGAACACACCATGACACGATCCATTCGCAACATCGCCATCATCGCTCACGTCGACCACGGCAAGACCACCATGGTGGACCAGCTGCTGCGCCAGTCCGGCACCTTCCGCCAGAACCAGCAAGTGGTCGAACGGGTGATGGATTCCAACGACCTCGAAAAAGAGCGCGGCATCACCATCCTGTCGAAGAATTGCGCGGTGGAGTGGAAGGGCACGCATATCAATATCGTCGACACCCCCGGCCACGCCGACTTCGGTGGCGAGGTCGAGCGCGTGCTGTCCATGGTGGACAGCGTGCTGCTGCTGGTCGACGCCGTCGAAGGCCCGATGCCGCAGACCCGCTTCGTCACCAAGAAGGCGCTGGCGCTGGGCCTCAAGCCCATCGTCGTCATCAACAAGGTGGACCGTCCCGGTGCGCGTGCCGACTACGTCATCAACGCCACCTTCGAGCTGTTCGACAAGCTCGGCGCCACCGAAGAACAGCTCGACTTCCCGGTGGTCTATGCCTCCGGCCTGAACGGCTGGGCCAGCCTGACTCCGGGCGAAGTCGGCACCGATCTGGCGCCGCTGTTCGACGCCGTGCTGCAGCACGTGCCTGCCCACGCAGGGCTGGCGACCGATCCGCTGCAGCTGCAAATCTGCTCGCTCGACTACTCCACGTTCGTGGGCCGCATCGGCATCGGTCGCATCAACAGCGGCACGCTCAAACCCATGCAGGAAGTGGCCGTGTACAACGGCCCCGATTCCACCCCGTTCAAGGCGCGTGTCAACCAGGTGCTCAA
Source organism: Thiomonas sp. (assembly GCF_054608695.1). NCBI lineage: Bacteria > Pseudomonadati > Pseudomonadota > Betaproteobacteria > Burkholderiales > Thiomonas > Thiomonas sp. The sequence goes on along the minus strand of NZ_JBTRXV010000030.1, from coordinate 12,837 downwards.
GTTCGAGGGCCTGGAGCGCAAACAGGCTGAAAGTGCCGAGCCGGGCGACATCGTGCTGATCAACGGCATCGAGGATGTCGGTGTCGGCGTGACCCTCACCAGCGTCGACAACCCGCGCCCCTTGCCCATGTTGTTGGTCGACGAGCCGACCCTGAACATGAACTTCTGCGTCAACACCAGCCCGCTGGCCGGGCGCGAAGGCAAGTTCGTCACCAGCCGCCAGATTCGCGATCGCCTCGACCGCGAGCTGCAAAGCAACGTCGCCCTGCGCGTGAAGGACACCGACGAAGACGGCATCTTCGAAGTCTCTGGGCGCGGTGAATTGCATCTCACCATCCTGCTGGAAAACATGCGCCGCGAAGGCTTTGAAATGGCCGTGAGCAAGCCACGCGTGGTGTTCCACGACGTCGGCGGCCAACGCCACGAGCCGATCGAGCTGGTGACTGCCGACGTGGAAGAGCAGCACCAGGGCGGCGTGATGCAAGCCCTCGGTGAGCGCCGTGGCGAACTCGTGAACATGGAACCCGACGGCATGGGCCGCGTGCGCCTGGAATACCGCATTCCGGCGCGTGGCCTGATCGGCTTCCAGAACGAATTCATGAACCTGACGCGCGGCACCGGGCTCATCAGCAACATCTTCGACGGCTACGGCGCCTATCGCGGCGAAATCGCCGGGCGCAAGAACGGCGTGCTCATCAGCCAGGATCAGGGCGAAATCGTCACGTACGCCCTGGGCAAGCTCGACGACCGCGGTCGCATGTTCGTCAAACCGGGAGATCCGGTGTACGAAGGCATGATCGTCGGCATTCACAGCCGCGACAACGATCTCATCGTCAACGCCGTGCGCGCCAAGCAGCTCACCAACTTCCGCGTCTCGGGCAAGGAAGACGCGATCAAGATCACGCCGCCCATCGAGCTCACGCTGGAGTATGCGGTGGAGTTCATCGAGGACGACGAGCTGGTGGAAATCACGCCCAAGTCCATCCGCCTGCGCAAGCGCTACCTCACCGAGCACGAGCGCAAGCGCGCTGGCCGCTCGGACGCGCAAGCCGCCTGAGGCGGCAGACTCAGCACCGCGCCAGCGTTGACGGGAAAGTCGTGTCGAACGCTGCCCGGCCCGATCACGCCAAGGCGGTACTCGCCATGGTGCTGGCCACGCTGCTGTGGAGCGTGGCGGGGGTCGTCACACGCCAACTGCATCAGCAGAATGGTTTGATTCTGGTGTTCTGGCGCAGCAGCTTCACGGTGCTCGCCGTGCTGGCGTGGCTGGCCTGGAGCCAGGGCCTGCGCCGCGCCTGGGTCGATGTGCGTGGCGCATCGCATCTGCTCTGGCTTTCCGCTTTTTTCTGGGGGGTGATGTTCACCGCCTTCATGGTTGCGCTCACGCTCACCAGCGTGGCGCAAACCCTGCTGACCGACAGCCTGAGCCCTCTCATCGCCGCCGTGCTCGGCTGGCTGCTGTTGCGTCATCGTCTGCCCGGCCGCACCTGGGCGGCCATCGCGCTGGCCATGCTCGGCATGGGCTGGATGGTTTGGCACGATCTGCAGTCCCCCACATCCAGCACGCAGTTGCTCGGCATGCTCATCGCCCTGGCCGTGCCCATCGCCGCGGCGTCGAACTGGGTCAGCCTGCGCCGTGCAGGCAGTGGGGTGCCGATGCAGGCCGCCGTCCTGATTGGCGCACTGCTATCGGCGCTCGCCGTGGCGCTGCCAGCCTGGCCTGTCGGTGTCGATTTTCACGACCTGTTCTGGCTGGGTTTTCTGGGTGTGTTCCAACTCGCAGCCCCGGGCCTGCTGGCGGTGTGGGCCGCGCAGCGCCTGGCGCCGGCCGAGGTCGGCTTGCTCGGTTTGCTAGAAACCGTGTTCGGCACACTCTGGGCCTGGCTCGGTGCGGGCGAACAGCCCAGCAGGGGCACGCTGATTGGCGGCGCCCTGGTGCTGACCGCACTGGCCGCAAACGAGCTTCTCGGTTGGCATCGAGCCCGCCGGCGCACCGTGCAAACCTGGCTGGACGCGGAGACGCCATGAACGCTTCCGCGTCCCACAACCCATGGCGCTTGACGGTTGCGCCCATGCTCGACTGGACCGACCGCCACTGTCGTTATTTCCACCGTCAACTCAGCCGCCATGCGCGCCTGTACACCGAGATGGTGACCACCGGCGCCCTGGTCCATGGCGATCAGTCGCGCCATCTGGACTTCTGTGCCGAAGAGCATCCCGTGGCCCTGCAGCTTGGCGGCAGCGAACCGGCAGATCTGGCGACGAGCGCAAAACTGGCGCAGCGCTGGGGCTATGCCGAAATCAATCTGAACTGCGGCTGCCCGAGCGAGCGGGTGCAGCGCGGGGCCTTCGGGGCCTGCCTGATGGCCGAAGCCGCGCTGGTTCGCGACGGTGTGGCTGCCATGCGCGACGCCATCGGCCATGCGCTGCCGGTGACGGTCAAGCACCGCATCGGCATCGACCGGACCGAGAGCTATGCCTTCGTGCGTGACTTCGTCGGGACCGTGGCCGAGGGGGGGTGCTCGGTGTTCATCGTGCATGCGCGCAATGCGTGGCTGCAGGGCTTGAGCCCGAAAGACAACCGCGAGATTCCGCCGCTGCGTTATGAGCTGGTGTATCAGCTCAAGCGCGAATTCCCCGGGCTCACCATCGTGCTCAACGGCGGGGTGAAGTCCGACGCCGATGTGCGCCAACACCTGGCCCATGTGGACGGCGTGATGATCGGGCGCGAGGCCTACCAGCGGCCCTGGTGGCTGGCTAGCTGGGATGCCGAGCATTTCGGCGCCGGGCTGACGCAGGACACGCCGGAGAGCGTGGAAGATCGCATGCTGAGCTACGCCCGGAGCATGGCGGCGCAAGGTACGCCGGCATTCGCCATCACCCGTCACATGCTCAATCTGTGGAAAGGCGCACCCGGCGCGCGCTTGTGGCGCCAGGTGCTGAGCGATCCCGCCTTGCGCAAGCTGGAGCCGGCGGATTTGTTCCGCCGGGCCACGCAGGCACGTCAGGCAGCGTTGCTGACGCTGGCTGGCTGAAACCCTAGGCGCGGCGTGGCTGCGCAGGCCGCCGCTCCGAACCGGCGCCACAAGTCAGAGGTCAAACCTGCGCGATGATCTGCGCGGCCAGCCGATCAAACGCGGCTGGACTGGCATCGTTCACCAGCCAAGTTGGGCTTGCCATCAGGTCTTGGTAGTTACGGGCCATCGAGTTGCCATAGCTCGGGTCGTAGTGCTGTGCCAGAAGCTCCTCCACCAGCGAGGGAAAGTCCCTGGCCTCCACCAATCCGCGCCAACGCGCCACCGTCTGCTTGCCCCGCAGTTCGGTGAGTGATTCAAGCCTAAACAGCAACTCGGCCGGATCTCGCGTGAGGGCCGCGTAGTCGTCCAGCAGGATGCGAACCCGGGTTGGCAGGGTGGCTTCGAGACGCATGCAGGGGCTGGCGTGCATGCGCTCCAGCAACGCGCTCGGCACCTGCAGTTTGCCGATCCGCTTGCTTTCGCTTTCGATGAACACTGGCAACGCAGGCTCAAGGCTGCGCAACACCGCCCAGATGCGCGTCTCGAAGTGCTTCTGGCTGGGTTGGGCCTCACCCGGCAGGGCGCCGAGCACGGAGCCGCGATGCGCAGCCAGCATTTCCAGGTCGAGCACTTGTGCGCCTTGGGCCTGCAGCGCATTCAGCAGGCGGCTCTTGCCGCTGCCCGTGGGGCCGCAGATGACGCGGAAGTTCAACGGCGGCGCCAGGGCATCGAGTTGCCGCACCAGCGCTGCGCGCAAGGCTTTGTAGCCGCCATGCACCAGATGGACGCGAAAGCCGATTTGCGCCAGCACATGCGCCATCGCCCCCGAACGGTTGCCGCCGCGCCAGCAATACACCAGCGGTGCAAACTCTTTCGGCCAGCCTTGGGCATGCTGCTCGATATGCATGGCGATGTTGCGCGCCACCAGCGCGGCGCCAATGCGCCTGGCCTCGAAGGCGCCGGTCTGCACATGCAGTGTCCCCACACGCACGCGCTCGGCGTCGTCCAGCACCGGCCAGTTCACCGCGCCGGGCATGTGATCGAGGGCGAATTCACCAGGGCTGCGCACGTCCAACACGGCGTCGAACTCGGCCAGCCGCGTCAGGGCCTCGTCGGCCGTCACACTACGCAAGCTCACTTGGCCTCACTTCACGGCATGTTGCTGCACGGCGCGCAGCAAGGGCAGCAGCTTGGGCCACACCGTGTTCAACATCACAGGCTGGGCGATGGCGGTGGGGTGGATGTTGTCGGCCTGGAACCAGTTCGGATGGTTCACCACGCCAGCCAGAAAAAACGGCACCAGCGCCACCTGTTCCGCCTTGGCCACGGCGGGGAAAATCGCCGCGAAGCGCTGGGTGTAGGCCGGCCCGTAGTTGGGCGGAATTTCCATGCCGAGCAAGAGCACACGCGCGCCCTTGGCCTTGGACTGCTGCACCATCGCGGTGAGGTTGGCCTGGGTCGTGCTCAGCGACAGGCCACGCAGCGCATCATTGCCACCCAGCTCAACAATGACAACGGCTGGGTGGTCGCGTTCGAGCAGCGCCGGCAAACGGCTCAGGCCACCGGCGGTGGTGTCGCCGCTGACGCTGGCGTTCACCACGCGCCAAGCCGGAAACTGTTGCGCCATGCGCCTGGCCAACAGGCTGGCCCAGCCCTTGCCCGTTTCCAGGCCATAGCCGGCGGACAAACTGTCGCCCACGATGAGGACGACCGGGTGGCTGGCTTGCCGTGCGGCTGCGGCAGTCGCTGCGGCCGTCTTCGCCGCCGCCATCGCCGCATGCGAGATACCCATCCCGGCCAGCAAGACCAGCGCAGTTCCTAAAATGAGCCACCCATTGCGGCGCACACTCTTCATATGACATCCACCGATTCGCAAACCATCGTTGCACAAGCTGCCATTGTCGCGCAGCACTTGAGCAAGACCGTGGTTGATGCCCAAGGTTCGCTGACCTTGCTCGACGACGTGAATCTGCGGGTCGGACGCGCCGCCAGTCTGGCCATCGTCGGCCCTTCCGGCTCGGGCAAATCCACCTTGCTCGGGCTTCTGGCGGGGCTGGATCTGCCGACCTCAGGCCGGGTCTGGATCGATGGCACCGACTTGTTCGCCCTGAGCGAAGACGGCCGCGCCGCCTTGCGCGCCCGCAAGCTGGGCTTCGTGTTCCAGAACTTTCAACTCATCGGCCACCTCAACGCGCTGGAAAACGTGATGCTGGCGATGGAGATTTCCGGCCAGACCGCGGCCTTGCGAGCCGATGCCCAAGCCATGCTGGAACGCGTGGGCCTCGGCGCCCGGTTGCGGCACATGCCCGCCACGCTGTCCGGTGGCGAGCAGCAGCGCGTGGCCTTGGCACGGGCTTTCGCCACGCGGCCTTCCTTGCTGCTCGCCGATGAACCCACCGGCAACCTCGACGCCGCAGGCGGCATGCGCATCATCGACCTGATGTTCAGCCTGCAACGCGAACAGGGAACCACGCTGGTGCTCGTGACGCACGACAACGCCTTGGCGTCACGCTGCGATGCCGTGGTCGAGTTGCAAGCTGGCCGCCTGGTGGAGCAGGCAGCGACGGCCTTCCCGGTCCAGGCCAGTTCCGAGGTGACGGCTTGAGCCTCAAGCTGCTGTACGGCTTTCACGCCGTGGGCGCGCGCCTGCGGGCCGCATCCGACAGCGTGCGTGAGCTTCTCGTCGACACCTCGCGGCACGACGCGCGCATGCAGCAATTTCTCGCACGCGCGCAGGACGCCGGCCTGGCCGTCATCGCAGCCGACGGTGCCCGGCTCGACGCCCTGGCTGGAACCCACAGACACCAGGGCGTGGTGGCCCGCGTCGAGCCGCTGGACAAAATGTCCACCCTGGATGCCGTGCTGGACGCGACGGCCGACACTCCCCTGCTGCTGGGTCTGGATGGCGTGACCGACCCGCACAATCTGGGGGCCATCTTGCGCACGGCCGATTGTGCCGGGGTGCACGCCGTGTTCGCGCCGAAGGACCGCGCCGTGGGCCTCACGCCCACCGTGGCCAAGGTTGCCAGTGGCGCGGCCGACACGGTGCAATACATCATGGTCACGAATATGGCGCGCACCCTGGCAGCCTTGCGCGAGCGCGGGCTGTGGGTGGTTGGCACCGCAGGCGAGGCGACGGATACCTTGTTCGATGCCAAGCTCGCCGAGCCCACCGCGTTGGTGCTGGGTGCCGAGGGCAGCGGCATGCGCCGCCTGGTGCGCGAGGGCTGCGACCAGCTCGTGCACATTCCCATGCAGGGCAGTGTGGACAGCCTGAATGTTTCGGTCGCGGCTGGCGTCTGCCTGTTCGAGGCCGTGCGCCAGCGTTGTTGTTTGGCCGCGGCATCCGGCAAGCTTTGACGCTTCGAAGATTGAGAAGCGCAGACGCTGGCCCTATAGTGATCCATCCAGTGAAGTGCTACAACCTGTGACGCCGAAGGATTGCATCCGAAACCCGGATGCGGCCCGACACCCAGATCGCCATGCTGCAATCCGACCCGCTACGCCAATGCATCGACGCCGCACTCAGCGACTCGGACGAGTTGATCCGCCGCGTTGCCCGGCAGGTGGTGGAAACCTTCCAGACCCATGCCGAATCGGCCTTGAGCAGTCGGGACAGACAGCATTACGACGACCTGCTGGTGGTCCTGCGCCAGGCCGAGGGCGATCTGGTGCGCGCTTTCGTCGGCCAGTTCAGCACTCTGCTGCAACAGGAAATCCAGGGGAAGCCCGCTGTGCCGGCCAAGCCGGTCGAACTGCGGCTCGATCAACTCTCTCTGGTGGATGACGCGAGCGTGCAGGAAGACGTGGAGGTGTCGCAGATCATCCGCATGATCGAGTCAGGCGCCGAGTGGGAAATTCGTGATCTCAACGCCCGCATGGAATCGCTGCGACAGAGCGACGGCCAACGTCGCGGCGGCGAGTCTCAGATGAACCCGTTGCGCCCCGAAGTTTTCGGCCGCTCGCTGCAACGCGCCCTCGGCAGCCTCGATGTCGACCACGAAGCGCGCCTGGCTCTGCTGCGCGCTTTTGGGGTGGCCATGACCAGCGCCTTGAAGGAGACCTACAGCACCTACAACGGTCGCCTCGAAGCTGCCCATGTCACGCCCGCACGCTACTCCGTGCGTACATCGGGCGTCCGCAGCCCTGTGCGGCCCCAATCGGCGCAATCTGCAGGGCAGGGCGGTGGGCAAGAGACCGCCCAGGTTGGGGCCGCCGGAGCCGACGCCATGACGGCAGTGGGTGCCGACGGCATCCTGCAGCTGCGCGATCTGCAGCGCTTGCTGCAAGGCTACGACGCGCCATCCAGTGTGCAGGGAAGGCAAAGCCTGCAGGCGGCGGCTTCGCCCGACGATGCAGCTGGCGGACCGCAGTCCACCTTTGGCCAGGCCATGCAAACGGCCATGCTGCGCTCCGCACTCGACCGCCTGACCCAGGCCAACCGACTGGGGGTGGGCGAGGGCTTCACGCAATGGTCCGGGCCTGGCGCCGTTGGTGGGCGGCCGGTCAACATCATCGAGCATTACCGGGACGAGCTGCAGTCAGCCACCACACGGCCGCTCGAGCGCCTGACCATCGACGTGGTGTCGCTGATGTTCGATCACATTCTGGCCGACCCCCGGTTGTTGCCACGCGTGCGCGCCGCGCTCGGGCGTCTGCAGATTCCCATCCTGCGCCTGGCGCTGAACGATGCCGGCGTGTTCAGTTCGCGCCACCATCCGACGCGTCGGCTCATCAACCGCATCGCCAGTTTCAGCGCGGGCTATGTCAATGCCGACGAGGTTGCCGCCAGTGGCTTCCTCGACTGGCTCGACGGCATGGTCGAGTCCATCGTCAACGCCGAGAGCGAAGGTGAGGAGGTCTACGCCCAGCAACTCGAGCGCCTGGAGGCCTGGATCGCGCGGCGCGCCGCGGAAACGCGGGAGAGCGAGCGTGACGCCGTGGAGGCGCTGCGCCGGGCCGAATTCCGCACTGTCCTCGGTTCAGCTCTGGGCCGTCATGTGTCGAGTCTGCTCGCCCATCTCGACATCGATACCTATTTGAAAGACTTCATGCGCGGCCCGTGGACGGCCGTTCTGGTCGAGTCCGTCCTGCGCCACGGCGAGGATGCCGAGCCCACGCGCAACTTCAAGCAAGCCGGCAGCGAACTGCTCTGGAGCGTGCAGGCCAAGATGGGTGAAAACCAGCGCAAGGACTTGCTGCAGCGGCTGCCAGGTCTTGTGCGGCAGCTGGAAGAAGGGCTGACCTTGATCAACTGGTCGCAGGATCATCGCGCTGCTTTTTTCTCCGCCTTGATGCGCACCCACGCCCGGGCGATTCGCGGCGAAGGCATGGCCTCGTCGGGCCAGGCGGCCGACGCCTATTTGCTGCAAAGCGAGTGGGATCGCCTGTTGCATCTGCCGCAGGGCCAAGCCGTGCTCGGCGCGCTCGAGGAAGTTCAACTGCCCGAGATCGATCGCCAGCGCGCCGGTTTGATCGACGACCTCGACCTTCAATTGGATCTGTCCACACCTTCCAGCCGGCCGGATGCGGCTCTGGGATGTGACATCTCTCCCACCTTGCAGGCCATCGACAATCCCGGTGCATTCATCGATTCCCTGGAGGAAGGCCATTGGGTGCACTGGCATTTGCAAGGCCAATGGACCCGGGCGCAGCTGGCCTGGCGTAGTCCCCAAGGACTGTTTTTCATGTTCACCAGCCGTGTGGGCGGCCACGCCCATTCGCTCACGCGCCGTGCTTTCGAGCGCCTGCTGAAAAGCGGCCACATCCTGCCGCTGGAAGACAAGAACCTGATGGACCGGGCGGTGGAGGGCGTGTTCAGCGGCCTGCGCCAGCGGGCGCGCGAAGCCGCCTGAGGGCCAGGCTCACCGATCCATCTTGGCCAGCCGCAAGTGGGCGCGGCGCAGGCCCAGCCATACGGCCAGCGCGATGATGGGGATGGACCAACCCTGCGCCACGGCGGCATCCACATGCAGCCAGCGATGCATGGCCTCGAACAGGTGCCCGACCAGCGACGAGGCGTAATAGGTGATGGCCGCCACCGACAATCCCTCCACGGTCTGCTGCAGGCGCAGCTGCAGGTATTGGCGCCGGTTCATCGACGCCAACAGCTCCCGGTTTTGCTGCTGCATTTGCACTTCCACGCGGGTGCGCAGCAGGTTGCTGCAGCGCGAGATGCGTTCCGACAAGCCCTGCAGGCGCCGAATGGCGTGCGAGCAGGTCTGCATCGCCGGGGCCAGGCGCCGGTCCATGAATTGGCCGAGCGTTTGCAGGCCCATGAACTGCTGCTCGCGCAGATCGGCGATGCGACGGTTCACCAGGTCGTAGTACACGTTCGACGCGGTGAAGCGCGCATGGTGCTGGGCGTAGAGGCTTTCGACGGTGGAGGCCAGCTGCGACAGCCGTTCCAGGGTCTGGCGGTCGCGCTCGGGCTGGCTGCTGCGGATGGCATCCATGATCTGGGCCAGTTCCTGTTCATACTGGCCCAGCAGGGGGGTGATCTCCCGCGCCGCCGGCAGTGCCAGCAAAGAAAGCATGCGGTAGGTTTCGATCTCCAGCAGGCGTTGCGCCAGTCTGCCGCGGCGGCGCGGAGAGATTGCACGGCTGACGATCACGAACCGGGCGAAGCCGTCGGCATGGATGCGCAGATCGGTATAGACACGCGCCTGACCGTCGGCGACTTCCGATGCCACGAGAGCATCGGCGTCGAGCACTGCGGACAGATCGTGCAGCGGCCAGTCGTCGCCCGGGTGGTCGGGCAGCAAGGCGATGTGGTTGGCGCAGATCAGCGCGCCGGGAATGGCTTCGCGCCACGCGGCCGAGATGTCGGCGCAGGCGCAATGTTCGAACCAGGACTGTTCGTCGGTCGCCAGTCCTGGTCTGATGAAGGTGTAGGACGTGAATTCCCCGTGGCGTTCCCAGAGCAAGCGCACCTGGCCGATATCGGCCACGTCAAAACTGCTGCCCTCGGTGGGCAGCGGAAGATGGTGGTTCTCCAGCAGCCGGCACAGATGCACGTGGGCCTGCGCCTGGACTTGCGCGTCGGCCAGGAAGGCCATGTGGCTGATTTGCAGCGGCGTGAGCAGGCGCTCGTAGGGCCGGGCGTGGATTTCGTTGTGCAGCTGTTGGCGCAACACGTGTTCATGCATGGTTGCCAGGGACCGGAGGTGAAGTGCGGACGGCACCAAGCATACCCGGAAGGCGCCAAAACGCCTGGGGGAGCCGGATTCCCGAACCATGCCGGGCAGGCCGCCAAGGCCGCATCGCCCCATTCATGAATGCACGATGCGGCTTATAATGCACAGGTTTTGTTGAGTTCGCCCCGGCGAATCCTGTAAAACAAATAGCAAACTGGCCTTACCAGGTGCCCGATGGCAGGGTTCGATGTGCTTCGCATCCGCGGATACATCGGCCGCTTGCCCCGGGTTCTGGCCAGATTTCAGACCCAACCTAGGACACATCATGAGTGTTTCAATGCGCGAAATGCTGGAAGCGGGAGTGCACTTCGGTCACCAAACCCGTTTCTGGAACCCCAAGATGGCCCCGTATATTTTCGGCCATCGCAACAAGATCCATATCGTCAACCTCGAAAAGACGTTGCCGATGTTCCAGGACGCCTGCAAGTACGCCCGCCAGATGGCGGCGCGTCGCGGCACCATCCTGTTCGTCGGCACCAAGCGCCAGGCGGGCGAGCTGGTGCAGGCCGAGGCCGGGCGTTGCGGCATGCCGTTTGTGAATGAGCGCTGGCTCGGTGGCATGCTGACCAACTTCAAGACGGTCAAGGGCTCCATCAAGAAACTCAAGGACATGCAGATCCAGGCTGCCGAAGGCGCGCTGGAGCACATGACCAAGAAAGAGCAACTCATGTTCCAGCGCGAGCTGGACAAACTGGTGAAGTCCATCGGCGGCATTCAGGACATGGCTGCACTGCCGGACGCGTTGTTCATCATCGATGTCGGCTATCACAAGATCGCGGTGGCCGAAGCGCACATGCTGGGCATTCCGATCATCGGCGTGGTCGACACCAACCACTCGCCCATCGGCATCGACCATGTCATTCCTGGCAACGATGACTCGGGCAAAGCCGTTGCGCTCTACACCCGCGGCATGGCGGATGCCATTCTCGAGGGCAAGAACGACGCGCTGCACGAAGTCGTGCAAACGGCTGCGGACGAGTCCGGCGAGTTCGTCGAAGTGCAGGACGAGCCGCACGCTGCCTGAACCCAGCCTCGCGTTTTTCGATCTACCGAGGGGGCTGTTTACAGCCCCCTTGTTCAATCCAGGAGAAGAATATGGCGGCAATCACCGCATCCATGGTCGCAGAACTGCGCGCCAAAACTGACGCACCCATGATGGAATGCAAAAAGGCCCTCACCGAGGCTGAAGGCGATATGGGTCGCGCTGAAGAGTTGCTGCGCGTCAAGCTCGGCAGCAAGGCCAGCAAGGCCGCGTCGCGCGTCACCGCCGAAGGCATCATCGCCATCCACATTGCGGGCACCAGCGGGGCGATGGTCGAAATCAACTGCGAAACCGACTTCGTCGCCAAGAACGACGATTTTCTCGCCTTTGGCAAGACCCTGGCGCAACTCGTCGCCGAGCACAAGCCGGCTGACGTCGCCGCGTTGTCGGCACTGACCGTCGACGGCACCACCATCGAAGCCCGCCGCGCGGTGCTCATCGGCAAGATCGGCGAGAACATGTCGATCCGTCGCTTCAAGCGTTTTGCCGGCGATGCCAAACTCGCCAGCTATCTGCACGGCACCCGCATCGGCGTGGTGGTCGAGTATGCCGGCGACGAAGTGGCCGCCAAAGACGTGGCCATGCACGTGGCCGCCATGAAGCCGGTGGCGCTGTCGGCCGCCGACGTGCCTGCCGCCCTGATCGAGACCGAGCGCTCGATTGCCATGCAAAAGGCTGCCGAAGACGCCGAAAAGGCCAAGGCCGAGGGCAAGACGCCGCAACCGGCCGAGATCGTGGCCAAGCGCGTGGAAGGCAGCGTGCAGAAGTATTTGAAGGAAGTGTCCTTGTTCAACCAGGCTTTCGTGAAGAACGACAAGCAGACGGTCGAACAGATGCTGAAGGCGGCGAACACCACCGTGAAGGCGTTCACCCTCTATGTGGTGGGTGAGGGGATCGAGAAAAAATCGGAAAATTTCGCCGATGAGGTCGCCGCGCAGGCCGCTGCTGCCCGCTCCCATTGAGCATTCGATCAACCTTCCTGCAAGCGAGGCATCACGCATGAGTGGCTATAAGCGGGTTTTGCTCAAACTCTCCGGCGAAGCCCTCATGGGCGATGATGCTTACGGCATCAACCGCGCCACCATCGTGAAGATGGTGGAAGACATCGCCCAGGTCACGCGCAGCGGTGTGCAGGTTGCCATCGTCATCGGCGGTGGCAACATCTTCCGCGGAGTGGCGGGGGGCGCCGTCGGCATGGACCGCGCCACGGCCGATTACATGGGCATGCTCGCGACCGTGATGAACTCGCTTGCCTTGGCCGATGCCATGCGCCATGCCGGACTGGTGGCGCGCGTCATGTCCGCCATCAGCATCGACCAAGTGGTCGAGTCCTACGTGCGGCCCAAAGCCTTGCAATATCTGGAAGAAGGCAAGTCGGTGATTTTCGCCGGCGGAACCGGCAATCCGTTTTTCACCACGGACACGGCCGCAGCGCTGAGAGCGGCGGAAATCGGCGCCGAAGTCATGCTCAAAGCCACCAAGGTGGACGGCATCTACACTGCAGATCCGGCCAAGGATCCAACGGCAACGCGTTACCCCAGCATCAGCTTCGACGAGGCCATCATCAAGCGCCTTCAGGTCA